>JBASOB010000374.1:0-39812 GCA_049657865.1 Mobilitalea sp. | reverse complement strand
CCCTTAGCATCTCCACAAATGCCTCCCCCTGCAAATTCAAATTGTAAAATGCAGTCTCGTAGGAAGTCCCTCTTCTACGTGCCTTCGCAAATGTAATATTCGCATTCTCCTTCGAAAACTCCAGCTTTCCATCGAAAACTTTTAACATACTACACTTAAGCGGGTAGAATAATGTTTTCGTTTTAATATTATTATAATCAATTTGTATGATTTTACGCTCCACAAAGCGCTCTGCTTCCAGCACTTCAATCTTCTGCTTGGAAAGTGCATAAATCAGTTCAGAATAATCAAGTACATATTCTTCTTCCTCTGCAAGTGAATCTAACCGACTCTTCTCCCATCTGCGTCCTGTATAAATATCACTCACGGATCCTATTAAATAAACCGGTTGATTACCATAACTCCCGGAAATTTTAAGTGCAACTTTTGAATCTTTCTTTAGGTTGGTCCCATTCCCTAGGTCACCACCATCATCAGAATACCCGGTTAAGTTAACAGAGAATTCAGTATTGCTTCTCCCGAGTGAGTAATCCAAATCCGTCTTCCATACCTGGATTTGTTCTTTGATATCATGATACATTGTTTTAATTCCAGTCCATTGAATCGGTTCTGCCTTTGATGGTAATGCTATGGCAAGAACTGCAAGAATAAGACAAATCGGTGCCAAATATAAAATGGCCTCCTTCTTCTCCGTCTTTCCTGCTTTTTTGCTATAAAGGATTCCATAAACTTCGGTAAGAATCGATAATAGATAGAACATACAAATTCCGATGACCGCTTTGTTTATATTTACTTTATTTGCAGCAAGAATAATCAACGTAATGATAATGAGTACCGCTAAAATAATTTTAGCAAGCTGTTTTTTCGTTAAGAGGTAAAAAAGCAAAGCCCCCAACACACCTGCCACAAACAGCATAAAATTTGCATGATAATTAACGTACAATTCCTCTGTACCGTTATAATTTTGTACCCAGCTCGTTAAATCACGAATCCAGGTAAGCGGATTTAATTTCCTTATCCAGAAAAACAATCCTATGATAGGAAGAATGCTTCCTGCTATTAAGTATGTAATGGTATTTTTCTTATAGGTATCCACCAAATAAATCAATAAGGCAGGGACAAAGGTCAGCACGGCACTCAGTGCAATCGGCACCTTCAGCACAAAATACTGATTGATTGCCAGTGCAAGTGCCCAGGTCAAGGCCATGCTTAATATAGTATGATATGCCTGATATAGCTTTTCTCTATCCTTCAACATGACTTATCCCCCCTCACATGTATTCTATGCTAAATCAATTACTGCACGGGAAAGAATACTCGATATCTCATCCTCCGGCATAATCTGATGCACACTGATTCCTGACATTTTCATACTGTTAATCATATCTTTCGTATTCTCCGTGATATCATCACTTATGAAAATAACGCTCATTCGGTTTCCATTCGACACTACCTTCATAGAGGACAAATAGAAATCCTTAGTCAGAAAATGTGTTGCAGCAACATAAAACATTCCCTCATCCCTGCGCAACATTCTTTCATTGATTAAATCACTGACCGGAAGCTCTCCTTGAAAATTGATCGTAACGCAAGCCTTATAAAATGCATTAAAATCATCTTTCGAGGCAATCCGAACCCGTCTCTTTCCATTCATTTCATAGATAATCTCAGAAGGTGTTCCCCGAAGCGCATAATAATTCGCAATCGCTAGAATGCTCTCAATGATTTTATCCTCAACTATAATAACCCTGAGGTCTTCTTCTTTTATCTTCATCAAATCCATAAAAAGTACAATTTCCGCTTTGGGAATATATTGATATTTTCTACTGATCAGTTCATGCTGCCTTGCAGATGCTTTCCAGTGAATTCTCTTCCTAGAGTCTCCAGGGTTATATTTGCGAACCTCTGAATCCAGTTCTTCTTCTGCCATATTGCTGAAACGGAAGGGATTTTTGACATCTGTCTGTGGTGGTGCAATTCCAAGCTGTTGAAGCGGGACAATCCTCGGTAGCACAACTGCCTTCAGCTTAGTACCAATTGGATAGGTAATGCTAAACAGGTATAGGAAATCAGTAACTTCAATCGAGTCAACACCAATATGATATTCACCCCGGTAATTACATTTGATTCTTGTATCAAGTCGTTCGCTTTCACTTGGAAGCAAGCTGTATTCTGCCGTTTCATGGGCTGATTCAATGGTTGATTTATCACTTAAAAAGTTGACTTTCACATTACGAAAGGTAATATAATCTTCATTCGCAATGACAAAGGAATAGGTATTCCAGTCTCCTTTTACTACCAGATAATTGTCCATGGACTGATATATTTTAAAACGAAAATATACGTATACCGTATAAAAGAAAGCTATAATCGGAATCATGAAACACATATAAAAAAGGGCATAAGAAATATTACCTCCATAATTCGAGGCAAAGATGCCCGTGGCAACGATGGATAATACACAGATCAGACGATTTATTCTCATATGGTTATTCCTATCTGCTGTTAAGAAAGAACCGGAACCGGAATCTTAGCAACGATGGTTTTTAGTATTTTTTCAACTTTAGTCTGGGACAATCTAGCTTCCGGTGACAAGATGATACGATGTGCAAGCACTGGCTGAACAAGTTTTAAGACATCATCTGGAATGCAATAGTTTCTGCCCTCGAGATAAGCTTGTGCCTGAGATGCACGCAGAAGTGACAGTGTTGCTCTTGGACTTGCGCCAAGGGTGATATTATTGTCTTTTCTTGTCTCCTGAATAATCTTAGTGATGAAGGTGATCAGATCCTGATTTACCTTCACTTCTTCTACTTCTTTCTGCATTAACAGAACCGTATCCCCGTGTACTACCGGTGATAACTTCTGCGTTAACTGATGACTTAAGAAACGTTCCGCCATCAGTTTCTCATCCCCGCCCCCAGGGTAGCCTATGGATATCTTCATCATGAAGCGATCTAGTTGTGACTCAGGGAGATTATAGGTTCCCAGATAATCAATCGGATTTTGTGTCGCAATTACCATAAATGGTCGGGCAAGGGGATAGGTAATTCCATCCACGGTAACCTGTTTTTCTTCCATTGCTTCCAGTAAGCTTGCCTGCGTCTTAGGCGAAGTACGGTTAATCTCATCTGCCAGAATAATATTATTCACAATGGCACCCTTGGAATATTCAAATTTTCCGGTCTGCATATTATAAACAGACAAACCTGTCACATCGCTCGGTAAGGTGTCCGGCGTAAATTGAATTCTGGTGAATCCACAGTCTATGGTCTGAGCAATAGTCTTCGCCAGTGTCGTCTTACCAACTCCGGGAACATCTTCTAATAACAAATGGCCTCCCGCGAGCAACGTGATTAAGGAATACTCGATAACTTCTCTTTTTCCAACGATAATCTGTTCCATGTTGTGTATCATTTCAGCAATATTCTTCTGATTTTCCATATTGATCTCCATTCTGCTAATAATTTGCCATTTGGGCTCCTGCATCTATTTGTTGTAGGAAACGCTTTATTTTTAAGGCTTATCTCTTCTATTTCTATCTTGTACCACTTTCCATTATTATACTTTATTTGCTATGTTTTTGGCAATGTAGGATTAACAATTGTTTTTGTACTTTTCGGCTTTTATTATCCTCTCATCATATTTACATTCACTTTTTCTACCAAACGCTCCGACCCTGCTCAGACCTTGTCACAATACTAATTTTATCCATACCATCTGCTTCTATAAAAGAAAAAGCTGACCTAAGCTATGTTCCATCTAACACATTTTGCTTAAGTCAACTTCTTATCAAGTTATACGAGGGTCTTTCTTCTGCTATATTTTCTGCTATATTATTGTCTTGCACACATTGCGTCTGTCATAATGAAATGATGTGCGCTTCCGACTTTCAAAATCGTATTAAAGTCTTTCTATTAACATACTCACCAGCTTCACTGTATTCTTAATCGCAATTTCTTCAAATTCCGAATAGGTCATCTCTGCGCTGTGATCTGCTTTATCTGAAATGGCGCGGATAATAAGAAATGGAATATTATTTAAGTAAGCCGTCTGTGCAATCGCCGCACCCTCCATCTCCGTACAGTAACCTTCGAAATTCTTGATCAGCCATTCCTTCTTACCCGAATCGGATATGAACTGATCTCCGCTTACCACTCTTCCGGTAAAAACTCCCACTTCAGGAATTACTTCTGCACATACCTCTTCGGCAATCTTCACCATCTGCTCATTTGCCTTAAAAACCGAAGTCTCCATTCTTGGTATCTCACCGATCTTATAGCCAAAGCCGGTAGCATCGACATCATGCTGCAGGGCATCGGTCGATAATACGATATCTGCAATATTAATTTCACTATGCAGGGAGCCGGCAACACCGGTATTGATTACAGCCTCAACATGATAAATATCTGCTAAAATCTGTGTACAGACTGCAGCGTTAACTTTACCGATTCCACTGCGGACCATAACCACATCTTTTCCCTTCAGCATACCTTCATTGAATTCCATTGATGCTATGGTCCTTACGGTAACCTCTTGCATTGAGCTTTTTAAGATGTTAATCTCTTCCTCCATTGCACCGATAATTCCTATTTTATTCATTTGTGTACCTCCTGATTTCTAATTCTACATGAATCGCGTGCTATAATTTTACCGCTAATTTTCTCAATATCTCCGACGCAATCCTTTTTCTGCAATAAATCCATGATTTTCTGAATGGAATGAATCCCTTGATTTCTAAAGGAGGTATGAATGGTCGTCAGTTTAGGAGAGAAATAATCACATAGCTGCACATCATCACAACCCATTACGCTGACATCCTCCGGAACCTTGTATCCACGTTCCTGCAGGGCTTCAATGCAGCCGAAGGCACTTAAATCATTCGCTGCAAAGATAGCTTCCGGGACTTCTCTTTCCTTCTTATCCAAGAATTCTATTGTAGACTCGTATGCTTTATCTCTTTCGAATAAACCTTCCCAGATGTATTCCTCTGGCAGCTCAATTCCTGCTTTCGCTAAAGCTTCTCGAAATCCCTTCATACGTTCAATATTATCATAATTATTCGTAAACCCTTTGACATAACCAATTTTCCTATGCCCCAGGCTCAGCAGATATTCCCCCGCCATTTTCCCTTCTTCATAGGAATCAAATACAATACTCGAAATGTAGTTGCCACTGATTTCACGATCAATAAAAACGGTAGGTATTTCAGCGCTTTTTAATGCTTCCACATTTTCCTTCGTGACCCACTCATTTAGAATAACTGCACCATCCACTCTCCCACCAAGAATATCTGTCATGATTTTCATGCTCTGATCGGTCAGGAAGATATTGAGATTGTATCCCATTTTCGTACATTCTTCAAACATCGCATCTGCCAGCTCACCATAATAAGCTCCCCTTAAGGAGTTGACGAATAATCCAATATTCTTGGACGAGTGTGCCTTTAAATTCTTGCCGTTTAAATTCGGCACATATTGCATCTTGGCTGCAATTTTCCTTACATGTTCTCTGGTCTCCTGGCTGATAACGCCACCTCCGCTTAAGGAGTGCGAAACAGTAGTAATCGAAACCCCAGCTTCTTTCGCCACATCTCTGATCGTTGTTTTTCTCATATTTTCCCACCATACGCTTTTTAAATAATTCTATCCTTATAATATCATTATATACCCATCTTTTCAATGCAAGATATTCCATATGTTACTAAAATATTCTATTTTTATGTTATGCCTGTTCTTGTATTTACTGTAGTTATTGAATAAAGAAAAGGCAATTGCATAAGACAGTATTGTCCTTCTGTAATTGCCTTTTTATTATAATAAGTTAAAACAAATATTATGTGATTTATTTATTATAGCCATATTCTTCGCAATATGCTGCCCATTGCTCTTTGAATGCATCTTTACAGGTCGTAAGTCCTGCAGCTTCTGCTTTCTCAAGGAATTCTGCGATAGAAGCATCTACATCTTCTACAAGACCAGCTTGAATCGGTGCTAAATACTGTCTCATAACATCTGATACTGCATTTCTTTCCGTCGTATAATCTTCATAATTTTCTGAGAAACCAGCGTAAATATTTACTTTCGGATAAGTAGTCTGGTTCGCAATCGCTTCATATCTATCAAACATTTCATTTAACAGAAGATCTGTGGTCTGTGGAATTTTGTACTCCTCAGCTCTGAGGTTCCAGGTATTGAAGCCTTCATATGGGAAGTTCTCTGTTCCATCAAGCTTAGCATAATTACCCTCTGCATCCAGTTCATAATGAGTTCCGCTAATACCGGCTTGAACAAGATTGTTCAGGCTCTGATCACTTAATAATAAATTAAGCACCATTAATGCTCTTTCCGGATTCTTAGAATCACGGAGAACAGCTGTCCCGTTTTGTGTTGCATGTCCAGGATAAAGGGATCCGGTAATTTCACCGTAAGCGATAAAAGTTGATTTCCACTCGGTATGATCTTCTTCAAATTTAGCTACTGCTGTAATCTGTTTATTTGGATTCTGACCGGCAACTTCTGCAACGCATAATCCATTTACATAAGATTCACTATCGTTGGTATCAGATAACGCACTTCTAGACCAGAAGCCTAAGTCTGCCCATTTCTTCATTAATTTCATATCATTAACGAAATCTTCGGAATACCAATAATCATATACTTCACTAGGGGTATTGTAATTTGCTGCAAGACCATAAGGCATAGCATTGTTTGTTACCCAATCGTACTTCATGTTAAATACATTAGCAGCATCAAATGCAACCTGTAATCCGGTGCTCTCTTCCGCCGTAACGGTTAAAAGTCCTTGTTCTGGCTCATTTGCCTGAATTCCTGTTAGGTATGCTTCTAAATTCTCTAAGGTATTAGGAATCGGAAGATCATATTTTACTCTCAGATCTTCTCTGTACTTAATACCATTGGAAGTATATTCTGCCCAAGTAGCAGGAATTGCATATAGGGATCCGCCGACTCTGCACTGATCTAATAAACTGGCATCTACATTAGCTGCGATTTCTGGTGCATAAGTAGGTAATAATTCATCTAATTCCAGGAAAGCTCCTGAATTAGCAAGGGTTGCATAGTTAATCCAGTTGGCGATATAGATCATATCTGCTGCTCCTGAGGTAAGTTCCAAGCTGTATTTCTGGCTCCAGTCGGTCCAGGTAGAGAACTGGAAATCAACGGTTGCATTTACTTTTTCTAATAGGATTTTATTGACTGCTTCTTCCACGACAAGTTCATCCTTTGGCGCATCTCCCATTACATAGAACACTAAATCTACTTGCTCTGAAGTGTCAATTGTCACAGCTTCTGGTTCTGTTGCATCCTCTTCTGTATCGGTTGCTGCGCTAGTATCTGTTACTGTTTCCTCTGTGGTTGTTTCTTCCTTTTTGCCACATGCTGCTAAAGATAATACCATTGTAGCAACAACGATCAAACTGATAATTTTCTTAATTCCCTTCATAAATAATCCTCCTTAAGTGTTTTATATCAAAGCATTCTTTGCTTTCATATCATAAATTAATTGTGTTAACTGAAGCTTTATTCGACTTTTAATCTCAACCTTTTACTGCCCCAACTGTAATTCCTGAGACAAAATATCTCTGAACAAAGGGATAAAGTAATAATACCGGTCCGGTTGCTACGACTGCCATTGCAAGCTTGACGGATTCTGTCGGCAAATCTGCCGTAGAAATACTGGTTTGCTGTGCCATCTGCTTCATTGCCTGTGTCGCATTTAATAAATCGTATAGGTAGAACTGTAATTCCCAAGTCTTACTTTCCGTACTGAACATGGAAGATCGGTACCAGTCATTCCAATATCCAAGAGCTAGGAATAATCCTATGGTTGCCAGTCCCGGTTTTAGTACCGGCATCACGATTTTAGCAAATATCGTTAAATGGCCTGCTCCGTCAATCTTAGCTGATTCTGTAATCGCATCCGGTACGGATCCTGTAATATAGGTTCTCATTAAGATAACCAGGAAGGGGCTCATGAGTGCCGGGAACCATATTGCAATCGTGGAACCCTTTAAGCCGAGAACATTTGCATACATCAGGTACCAGGGAATCATTCCTCCACCAAATATCGTGGTGAAATAGATCAGGAAGGATACCGTGTTTTTATATTTGAATTCTTTTCTTGAAATTACATATGCCGTTAAGGTAATCATGATTAGTCCGATGAAAGTACCGACTGCTGTGTAATATAAGGTTATTTTGTATGCCTGCAGGATATCTTTTGGTGCCTTAAATATCGTTTCATATGCTGCCATCGTAAAATCCCTGGGAAGTATACTGTATCCCTCTGTCAGAATCGTGTGATTATTCGTAATGGAACCTGATATGATGATAATAAATGGCAATACACATATGATTGCACCTAGGAATAAACATACGTATGTTATTAAATTAAATATTTTCTGTGATTTTGAATTTTTTATCTTCATCTTACTTGCCTCCTTAGAACAATGCGTATTCTGGATTCTTTTTCTTAACCAGCCAGTTAGTTACCATGATGATAATAAATCCAAACAGTGATTGATATAAGCCTGCTGCCGTTCCGATTCCTATACTTAAAGGCTGTGTAGTCGTGATACGGTAGACATAAGTATCGAAGATATCCGTTGCGTTAAATAATACGCCATTGGTACCAACCATCTGGTAGAATAATTCAAATTGGCCTTTCATTATGCTGCCAAGTGCATAAAGCAACAGAATAATGAACGTCGGTTTTAACAGTGGAAGCGTAATATACCTGATTTGCTGGAATATATTAGCTCCGTCCACTTTTGCTGCCTCATAGAATTCTGTATCAATTCCCATGATAGTGGCCAGATATACAACCATCCCGTAACCAAGATTCTTCCATATAAAGAAAACAGTGATCAGAACCGGCCAGTAACTCGGCGTATTGTAGAAATCTATTTTTGCTCCTCCAAGTGATGTGATTACTGAGTTAATAATTCCATAATCATATTCGAAAATGTTATATACTAATACTTTCAAAATAACGAAGGAGACAAAATACGGCATAAACATTAAGGTCTGTGATACTTTCTTAAACCACTTCACCGCCACCTGACTTACAAAAATAGCGAAGATAATCTGAAGAACATTTCCGAGTCCTATAAATACCAGATTATATAAGACGGTATTCCTAGTTAATTTGAATAGATCCGCTTTCATCAGATGATCAAAGTTTTTAAATCCGACAAAGGGGCTTGCCCAAAGGCCGTCTCTAAAATTAAAATTCGTAAAGGCATAATACACGCCCAGCATCGGTAGATAGTTATTAATCAAGAAGTAGATAAACGTTGGAATCAGCATTGCAAACAAGACCCAGTTCTTTTTTACTTCTTTCAGAAATCCATGTTCATGATAAAGTTTCCATTCCTTTGCTTCCATTTTCTTAATGATGAGATAGGAAACTGCCTCAATCACAAAGATAACGATGACTACCTGGGAAAGGGTAAATCCCGTCATTTCAAATTTATTGTTTGCAAAAACGATGTATCCTATCGTTGTAACTGAAAGAATCATACTAAACAACTGTGCTGTCTGGGCAGACACATATAAGCTTAAATTGCCATGCTTGCCCTTCTTGTTAAGTAATACCTGGAGCACATATTTCACATGAAAGAATACCGTTGCTGCCATCAGTAAGAATAGAATCATACTGAACAAGCCGATCATTCCCTGCTTGGTATCTTGTACAAAGGATAAGATATTGAAAAGACTGTATCTGCTGTCGAGTCCGGTTATGACTTCTTCTTTCAATTCCCAGGTGCCATAAAGTGAGGCTGAATTTACGATACCAATCCATTTAACAAAGGGCAGTGACAGCAATATCGTCAGTAAAGATGTGATTGCCGTCACCCAAACACCAATTTTTCTGCCTTTATACTCCTTGTCACAATAATCTTTTGTTTCTGCATATTCTTTTTGGTTTGGCTTTTGTTTCATATTCTTAACCTCCTGCGTGATTAATTCGCTGCTTGAAATTTCATCCATTCAACCTGCATACCTGGTTTTACAAAATCCAGCTGAAGATCATAATTCCCTGCTTCCAGTTCAATTCTGAGCAGCTTCTGTACAATCCATCTTCCTTCAGTTCCATTGGTCTGGAATGTCATAAACTGTATTCCGTTCAGATATGCATTGCATACGGTCTGTGCACTATTATTTTCTTTGGACATAATTCTTACTAAGACGGAATATATTCCAGCTTTTGCAACTTTCATCTGTGCGCTATTCGCCGTCTCCAGAGATATCTGATAATCTTCCTTGATGTCAGAAGTCTTCTCCTCACCCTGTCGGATAAGGTCCTTCTTCGCTGCAATCTTCATGATCGTAATCGTATTATCTTTTTCTCTAAAGAAAGCTGGTGATTTTAGTAAAAAACGACAGATGTTGATTGCACTTCTCTGCAGCTCACCAATGGTAAGTGACCCATTTTCAAGTGATTCCAATATATTATCCTGTGCTGCATTTACCTCTGCTCCATTATTACTGACCACCATATACAAATCATTCTGAGCTCTTACCATTGATCTTAAATCCTGCATGGAACCTTCTCCACCAAGTTCAACATCATTCATCTTCGCCCACCAGTCTGTCATTACAATTCCCTCATAACCCCATTCTTTTCTGAGAATCGTGGTATTCAGGTCGTAATTCGATGCCGTCCAGTGTCCATTCAGTGGATTGTAGGTGGTCATAATAGATCTGGCATGGCCTTCTTTTACCGCCATTTCAAATCCCTTCAGGTAAATCTCACGGTTTGCTCTTTCCGATACGACAGAATCCGCCGTCGTTCGATCTGTCTCCTGATTGTTGCAAGCAAAATGCTTTACCGTTGCGGTTACTCCGCTCTGATCCATTCCTTTTGTGATTGCTGCTGCAAAACTACCGGTAAGCAACGGATCTTCTGAAAAATATTCGAAATTTCGTCCGTTCAGCGGGTTTCTATGAATATTGATTCCAGGTCCAAGCAAGGTATCAATTTTATTTCGGAGCATCTCCAAACCTTCCCACCTGTATAATTCTTCAACCAGCGGGATGTCCCAGGTAGCTGCAAGCAAAGTTCCAATGGGAAGCTGCGTTGCCTTATATCCATTATCCATTCGAATTCCGGAAGGCCCGTCTGCTGCACATGCAACCGGAATTCCATAATCCATTAAGTTGTCTCCAACTCCTCCAAACGCCGCTGCCGTTCCTGGCGTAACTTTGATACTGCACATGCCTTCGCCTCTGACTAAAGTAGCAAGTTCTTCCTTCGTCAGCTGTGCAACGAATTCTTCAAGGGAAACATTGCTATCGTCAACCTCTTTTAACTTAATTCCCTTATTTCCTGTCTGCATCAGGCAGATTGGTAAGTTATCTGAGATTCTTTCAGACAAGGATATTGTTTGCCTCGGAACCTCTTCATAACCCTTTTCAAAAGTACCATCTGCTCTTTGTCTTAGCGGCCTAAGTCTTGTAAATGATTCAATCGGTGCTAATGCTTCTTCACACTCTTTGACTATAATCAGATTTTCCAGTACCAATCCGGATCCCTTGGTAAACTCTACTAATTCGGTATTTCTTACGCTGTTTCCGATGTAGAAGTTGTATTGCCCTGCTTCTAATACGAAACAGGATTTATGTCTTGTCGTACCGCTGTCATCGTAAGATGCTATCCTCTCAATTGGAAATTCAATTGCCAGCTCTTCTTCTTCCTGAGGTGCTAAAAGTTTCGTCTTCGCAAATGCAGCCAGCACTCTTTTGGCTTTTCCAAGTACGCCCTGCGGAGCTTCACAATAAATCTGTACGACTTCCTTTCCTGCATACTCATTTCCTATATTTTTAACACTAACCTGTATTCTGAAAATATCATTACCCTTCACATTTTCAATCGCAGCCTTCTGTGGTATTATCAAAAACCCTGTGTAAGACTTTCCATATCCAAATTCAAACTGAACTTTCTCCGGATGAAAGGTTTCAAAATAGCGATAGCCCACATAAATATCTTCCTGATAATAGTTTCTGTCTCTTTTTCCATAATTCATACTAGAGGAATAATCTTCAATCGAATAAGCAATGGTGTCCGGTAACTTCCCGCAAGGGGTAACCTCTCCGGTAAGTACATCCGCTGCAGCATTTCCTCCTTCTATTCCTCCCTGCCAAACATATAATACGGATTTAATATGTCCAAGGAATCCTTCCTCCTCCAGCCAGCTCATATCCATGATATTGGAGACATTCAGTACAATTGCCACTTCGGTGAAATACTTGCAGATTATTTGGATTACTTCATATTCCTGCTTCGTAAGTCGATAGCTTCCTTCCGTATCCAGATTGTCTTTGTCCTCACCGGCAGTTCTTCCGATTACCATGACTGCTTTCTGTGATTCCTCTGCCGCTGCATGTACAAGTTGATCGGATACCGGCATTTCCTTCTGGAACCAGGGTTCTGCCGCCCAGCCTCCTCCGCCATTATCAAAGGGGTTGGATGTTCTCCATTCCTCATAAACCTGAGCAAGCATCTCATTCACCTGTACTTTATTACTCTCCCGTAAGGAATTAATTAAATTTGTTGTATATGCTACATTCACTGCTCCGCCAGAACCCGTTCCACTTCGGTAATAATCAAATTGGGTTCTTCCAAAGACTGCTACTTTTTCATCTTTTCTAAGTGGTAACATCTTATTATTATTCTTTAACAAAACAGCTCCTTGCGCCGCTACTACTCTCGTTAATTCCTCCAGTTCTTCCATGGGCACTCCCATTTTGCTCTCGCTCATGTTTCCTCCTGCTGTTTAGAAAAACGTTTTTGTTTATGTGAAAAATAATAACCACATACTGTGATTACATTGTTTCGAACATTTTTCCTTGAATTTTATTGTACGTTTTGTATTAATACCTTAAAGCAAAAACGTTTTTGTTGAGATAATAATAGCATGTTCATGCAAATCATGCAACAAAAATAATAATTTCATCACAATTCACAAACTTTGCCCTAGGTTTGTTGTGCAATTTTACTATAATTCAATTTTCGAATAATATGTCATAAATTAAGTAAAATTGCACTCCTGGGGTGTTGATATTTTAGGGGGTATTTGTATCCTATGTGTCTACTCTAAAATATATGGCAGCATCTCATCCCATACCGCTTTATATCCATTCGCATACATGTGTAACCCTTCAATTGTATACTCTTTCTTTAGCTTTCCTTCTTCATTCAATAATCCTTTATTCAAGTCAATATATCTGCAGTCCATGGCAAGTGCCATCTCTTTCACTTTTTCATTTGCCTTTGTAATACTTTCATTCGTTCTTTGTGTGAACCAGCTTTTATCGGATTTTCCTTTTGCATTATCCTCATCATTGATTGGGTAATAGGCCATCACGTATACTGCTGCTTCCGGAAGTCTGCTTTTTATCTCAGAGATGATAAAAGTATAGTTCTTAATTAACTTCTCTACGGTGTAGCCCTCTTGTGCGATGTCATTTGTTCCAATATTAATGAATATTTTAGAAGGTTCCAATTCAAAGATACATTCCTCTAATGCCAACATTAATTCTTCTGTTACATATCCACCAATGCCGCGATTGTATATCTTTTTATCCACATTAAAGTCGATTAGGAACTCATTAACTGGGAATCCTTCCATCAGCGAAGATCCTGCAAAAAGAATTTCACCCTTTTTCACATATTGGTTCAGGATTCTGAATTTCTCTACCTTCTGCCTTTTCTCTCTTAAGAACATCTCATCAATTACTGCATTATCGAACATCATGATACCTCCATTTTTCTTTTCGTTATTTTATTTAAAACTTCATCTTCTGTCTCATCTGATTTATTTAACTCATCTGTCTTAATTCTTTTATTCCTCTTATCAATCCTAACTATATAGATTTGACTCATCTATCTCAGGTAAAGTTCTTTAATCCAACTAAATTATACTTTCCAACAACATCCTGCAGTTCCGCCCATGTCACACTTTTTAACAACATACAGTAGTTCTACCCATGTCACACTTTTTAACATCACTCTATTCTTTTAACTTATTTCTACCAATTATACCATCCTATTAAAGCCACAAATAACTCCCTATCATAACAATAACCGGCAGGGTAAGGATCGATAATAATGTGCTTACACAGATTTCTTTCACCGACTCCGCATAATCCAGTCCATTCTTTTGCGCAAATACTGCAACGTTAGAACCGATCGGTGCCGCCGCTACAATTAGAATCGCTATTTTCATCTGATTGTATTGTTCCGGCACCAGACAGATCAATACTATTGTTAGCAGCGGAATCACGATTAATCTCACCACTGAGGAAGTCAGTACCGTCTTCTTCTTAAATATTTCGCGGAAGTTTACCTGCGCCAGATATGCTCCTATCACAATCATAGCCACCGGGGCATTCATATCACTAACATACGATATTGTCTTATATATAACGCTCGGTACCTCGATTCTCATTGCCATCACCGCAAGGCCTACCAACATACTAAGTACTACTGGATTTTTAATCAACTGTTTTCCTGTAATTGACTTCCTGTCATCTGTCATAACAAAGACTCCATAAGTCCACTGAAGCAGGTTTAGCATAACGATAAATGGTATGATATAAAGTATTGCCGCGTTACCAAGGGTCGCCTGTACCAAAGGAATACCTATAAATCCTGCATTTGAAAAAGCGGATCCAAAATGCTCAATCTTATATTTTTTACCAAAAACAGTTCTGGCAATTATCATAGATAGCAGTAATACGAAAAATGAAATTAGCCATGCTATTCCGAATTCTTCCAGGTGTGCTATCGTACTCTCTGCCGTTAGTGATTTTAATATAACACACGGCATGATAACATACAGCATAATACTTCCCAGTTCCTTCGTTCCCTGCTGTGAAATAAATCTTGCTTTAAATAACAGAAATCCTATTAAGATCAATAGAAACATTATGGATATCTGCGCCAATAAAATCAATCCCATATTCATATATATTTTCCCTTTCAGCTAAAATCCTTTTATCCTATTCCTATTCCTATTCCTATTCCTATTCCTATTCCTATTATATGGTTGATTATTTATACTGTAAAATATATAATTATATATATATTTATATCTTAGAAGTTATAATCAAAGGGAAAAGGGAGGACTTTTATGGAAATCAACCACCTGAAAGCATTTGTTGAGACTGCCAGACAGGAACATATGACCAAAGCGGCAGAAATCTTGCAGATATCGCAGCCTGCTCTCAGTAAAACGATCCATCTTATGGAACAAGAATTGGGCGTAACCTTATTTGACCGTGCCGGCAAGCGAATCCTACTCAATGAAAATGGACGAATCCTACTGTCACATGCCAATTCTATTCTTATGGAATTAGAAGAAATTCCAGTGGAAATACAGGAATATAATTCTACCCTTCAGAATGAGGTAATCTTATCCCTGCAGGCCGGCTCAAAACTGCTACCCCTTATACTCCTTGGTTTTCGTTCCCACCATCCGGAGATTAAGATTTCCGTAACACTTGAAGAGGAGGCAGATATTACGGTCTTTGCTACAAGACTCCCCGCCAATGAGGAAAATAGCATTATCCTGTTAAAAGAAAAAATTCTTCTGGCTGTCCCCTCAAATCATCCACTGGCTCTCTGCTCTTCGATTAACCTGATTGATGTGAAAGACGAACCATTTCTTTCTCTATCTTCCAGAAAGTCCTTAGGCCGTATTACTTGCGAGTACTGCCAAATGGCAGGCTTTACTCCACAGATTATCTTAGAAAGTGATAGTCCTTCAACAATTCGTGATGTTCTGCCTCTGGGGGTGGGTCTATCCTTCATTCCTGAGCTTTCCTGGCAGGGGATGAACTGTGAAAACATCTCATTAATTCCGATTACGGATCCTGATTGTTATCGGTATCTGAACCTGAGTTGGAAGAGCACGCATTATCTACCTCGCGCTACCGCCTTATTGAAAGATTATTTAATCTCCTTCTTTCATGATTTATCCTAATCTTACTTAATAATAATTCCTTCAACAAGAAACATGATTAGATGGTTGCTTAATTTATTATAAATATGTGGGCATTACCTGTTGTAACTTTAAGTTTCTAATTTGAAGATAAATATATTTGCAAAATTCATCTGCCTGCGATACAATGTATTCGGTTATGTGTGGCCTATTCATCACATTAAAGTATTTCAAGTAGAGGAGATTAGCGTGAAAGATGACTCTTTCACACGCAAATTTGTGCCTGCAGCCCAAAGTTTGCAGGCAGAGAGAAAGGTATGGTTATTAAAATGATATTTAAGACATCAGGTGTATGCAGCCGTGAGATTAGCTTCGAAATAGATGAATCAAATGATATTATTAAATCAGTTAAATTTGTCGGAGGATGTGCCGGCAATGCCAGTGGAATATCGAGATTAGTTGAAGGCATGAAAGTAGATGACGTAATCAGCCGATTAGAAGGTACGAACTGTAGCAATCGCCCCACTTCCTGCCCAGATCAATTTGCCAAAGCTTTAAAAGAATGGAGGTCCAAAGAATGAAACGTATCGTTTTAACCGGAGGAGGTACTGCCGGACATGTAACTCCTTGTATTGCATTATTACCGGAACTCAAAAAAGAAGGTTTTGACATTCATTATATTGGTTCTTACAACGGAATGGAACGTAAGCTGATAGAAGAATATAGCATCCCGTATTACGGCATATCTTCAGGAAAATTACGTAGATACTTCGATCCTAAGAATTTCTCAGATCCGCTAAAAGTCATCAAAGGTTATCGTGAAGCCTGTTCTATCTTAAAGAAATTAAAACCGGATGTTGTATTCTCAAAAGGCGGTTTCGTATCCGTTCCTGTTGTTTTCGCAGCAAAAAGATGTAAAATCCCAGTTATTATTCATGAATCTGATATGACTCCGGGCTTGGCGAATAAACTTGCGATTCCTGCTGCCGTCAAAGTCTGTGCTAATTTCCCCGAAACTGTAAAATATCTTCCTGCTGGAAAAGCAGTACTTACGGGTACTCCGATACGTAAAGATTTATTTGACGGAGACAGACAAAAAGGACTTGATTTCTGCGGTTTTAATGATAGTAAACCAGTAATCATCATAATTGGAGGAAGTACCGGATCCCGCGCCATCAATGATGTTGTGAGAGGAATGCTTCCCACCTTGCTTCGGGATTATCAGATTATCCATCTTTGCGGAAAGAATAATTTAGATCCTCGTTTTGTTGATACGGAAGGATATGTTCAGTATGAATACGTTAAGCAAGAATTAAGCGATCTCTTAGCTGCTGCCGATCTCGTTATTTCTAGAGCAGGAGCAAATGCTATCTGTGAATTTTTAGCTCTTCGAAAGCCCAACATACTGATTCCTCTTCCTGCCGCTTCCAGCCGTGGAGACCAGATTTTAAATGCAGAATCTTTTGAACACCAGGGATATTCCTACTTATTGAAGGAAGAAGACTTAAGCTTAACAAGCCTGCTTGGAGCAATGAAAGAAGTATTAGAGAATAAGCAAAAGTATATCGATACCATGAGCAAGAGTAAATTGAATGATGCGATTGAAACCATCGTGAAAATGTTGAAAGATGCCTGTTTGTAATCTGTTAATCAAACTTCAGTTGATCTTCTGTATAACAAAGTATAATCAGTAAAAGAAAGACTTATCTGTTTCTCTAATTATTAGAGGAACCAATAAGTCTTTCTTCTTTATATTCTATTTAAGATTGCTGAAACCAAAACCGAGACTATTTATCCCCAAACTGAGATTACTTATCCTAAAACTAAAATTATTCTTTCTCTGCTATATTCTATCCGCAATTGCCTTAGCCAGAACTGCTGCTTCTCCATCTGCATAACCCTCATGAGCCCAATTCAGCTTCAATTTATCCCCTTGATATCTTGGAATCAGGTGCATATGAAAATGCATAACTGACTGTCCGGCTGATTCCCCGTTATTTTGAACCAGGTTCATTCCGTCACAGTTCAGCTCTACTTTGATTGCTTTAGCGACTTTTCTGGCTACCAATAATCCTTTGGAGGCCGTCTCATCATCAAGTTCAAATAGGTTGGCGCTGTGGTTTTTAGCTATGATTATGGCATGTCCCTTTGCTGCAGGTGAGATATCCATAATTACCTTGAACGCTTCATCTTCATAAATGGTAGCCGAAGGTATCTCTCCGGCAATTATCTTACAGAAAATACAATTATTCTGCATCCAAACACCTCCATTAATTTATAAGTACCTGTTTCGTACCTTCACAGTTACAGAATATCTTACGATGCCGATGCACACAAAACAGATAAAACCATCCATTATAGTGCCGAAACACTTGAATCCACTACGTGATTCTCGGGTTTCTGTATAATTACAATTTATGTTGCATTACTAAAGTACATTGAATTGAAATACCTGATCAAAAGCACGCAGCGTCTTGAAGTTGCCCTTCGCGGTCAGATCTCCCGACATAAAGGCTCCCTGGAAAGTGGTTTTGCCAAGAACTAAGCGGTTCATGATCGGATGAGTGGTCTTCGCAATGACATCCGCATCCGGCTTATCCCCGTAATAACACTTCAGATGTTTATTGTTAATCTCCACTACCAAAGTTTTTTTACTATCCGATAAGGTAATCGCATAGGAGGCTGCAAATTCATCCAGCGGATGAAAATTATCTTTTAGATTCTTGATAAATTCCTGTCCGGAATCGCTCTCTCTATCGTTATCCAGCATTTCCTTAAACATCTGTGAAAGCTCTTCAATATCTTCTTTTTGCTTCTTAACATAGGTATCATCCGATACATAGACAGAAAGCTGCTCGCTCTCCTGTGGCGTTAATACGACTGAATTATTATGAATCATGCTTGTCTGGATAGAGGAACTGCTGCTCGGAAGCATTTTGGATTTCTGATTGATTGCTCGGTAAAAAGATTCCGCCTTCTTCTCTATCGTCCTAGCATATTCTATACTAGTTTCAAAATCTACATGATCCTCTACATAAGCACTTAATCCGTTATAGGTGATTCCGCCCAGCATTTCCCAGGCCCTGATTAAGGTAAGGACGCCTTCTCTTTCTCCGTAAGTATTGGCCATAACAACCGGCATCATGTATATTTTGCTCAGTTTATCCTTATCCGCATAGAGCCAGCAGGCATCGAGAAACTGCTGCATCAATCCGCCGATTCCCATCCATTCGACTGTCGTAGCTAGAATCACTCCATCCGCTTCCTTTAAGGTCTTAGGCAGCATGGCGATTCCATTCTTGTCTTCATAGAGGTTGTATCTGGTCACATGTACCCGGAGTTCTTCAAGTACCGCTGTTAGCTTGCTCATTACATAAAGCGTCGGGTCTTCAATTAATCCCCTGCCACCATAATAGATATTAATTCTCATGCAATAACCTCTCCTCCTGATGATTCCAGTTTCTTATTTTCACTTCTATATCACATTCGTTCTTTTGGGTCTTCGGTAAATGAGTGCTGTCAATAATAAGCCTGCAAGAAAGCCGCCGACGTGTGCCGCCTGGTCAATACTTGAATTTGCGATTCCTCCGTACAGCGTTAATATGACAAAGATTGCAATCTGTCTTGTTCCGATATTTTCAAGGCGCCCTCGGTTAATGATTACCATATATAGGATTGCCCCAATTACGCCAAAGATTGCTCCGGATGCTCCCACTGAAAATACCAGCGAATTAATATTTAGTATTCCACCGTCATTCCACATATTATAACCGATTGAGGTGATACCTGCAAGAATTCCCGCACCGAAATAAATGAAAAGATATTTCCATTTACCCGCTGCCCGTTCCAGGTTGTCTCCCAAGAAAACCAGAATCAGCATATTATTGAATAAATGGTTCCAGTCCGCATGCATAAACATAGAAGTCAGGAGTCGATAGTACTGTCCCTCCCTGACGACCGGATACCAGGAAAGCGCACCGCTTATGTACATCTGATCTTCTCCGCCAAGCGTATTCGTATAGTGCGTGATTAAAAATGCAATAATATTTATCACAACGATAATGGAATTCATTAGGGAAAACATTTTGATTTTATTTACGGTATCGGAATCCCTTGTTCTTATCCCCTCATGCGAGGTATTCGTAAGGAGACTCTCAATTTCCTCCCTCATCCCATAAAAATCCGTCGATTGATTCTCATATATAATTAATCGATTTGTCCTAAGATCAATCACCCAGTGAATATCTTCCTTTGTCTCCAAACATAGATTCTTAACTTGGTTGGGATTATCCGTAACGATCAGGCTTAGAAGATGCATTTTCTGCTGCCAGCTTTGAAAGGTTTCTTTCACCTGCGCAAGAATATGCTCATACTGCTCTGCTGTAAATACTGTCCCTGTAAATATATTAATTACCGAAATTACCAATACCTCTTCTTGCTGCGTGCGATAGAAGAAATAGATTCCGTCTGCATTGGAATCTATTCTTCTATAACCTATATTTAATAAACTTTCCGTTAATTTTTCCATTGCCATGTAACTACCCTTTTTCTTAATCTGGTTCTGCCCACTCAAACGAGCGTTTTACCGCTTTCTTCCATCCTTTTATCAACATGCTGCGTTTCTCCTGCGTCATGTTAGATTCAAAAGTTGCTCCGAGTGCCCAGTTTTTTGTAATCTCTTCTTTGTCTTTCCAAAAACCTACTGCCAGTCCGGCAAGGTAAGCTGCACCGAGTGCCGTCGTCTCAACACATTCCGGCCGGTATACGGTAGTATCTAAGATATCTGCCTGAAACTGCATGAGGAAATGGTTCGCGGAAGCTCCTCCGTCGACTTTAAAAGATTTAAATTTCATGCTGGAATCACATTCCATTGCTTCTAGTACATCATAGGTCTGATAGGCAATTGCTTCTAGTGTTGCACGGATAATGTGCTCCCTGTTGCAGCCTCTGGTAATTCCGACGATTGCTCCTCTTGCATATTGATCCCAGTAAGGAGCTCCAAGTCCTGCAAATGCAGGCACTACATAGACTCCGTTCGTATCTTCTACGGAAGCAGCTGCCTTATCACTTTCTGCTGCCGAACAGAAGAAATGCATCTCATCCCTTAACCACTGAACTGCTGCTCCGGCAACAAAGACACTTCCTTCGAGTGCATATTCCACTTCAGGTCCCGTGCTTGCTGCTATCGTGGTCAAGAGTCCATGCTGGGACACAATTGCTTCGTGCCCGGTATTCATCAGCATAAAACAACCAGTTCCATAAGTATTCTTCACTTCGCCTTTCGTGAAGCAGCACTGCCCGAACAACGCAGCCTGTTGATCTCCTGCGGCACCTGCGATTGGAATCTCTTCCCCGAAAAGTGCCTTGTTGGAGTGTCCATAGACGAAACTGGAGGGTTTTACCTCCGCGAGCATGCTCCTTGGGATATTCAGTTCCTTCAATAATTTATCGTCCCACTGCAGCTTCTTGATATCAAAAATCATCGTCCGTGAGGCATTCGTATAATCCGTCACAAAGGTTTTTCCTTTGGTTAAGTTCCATATCAGCCAGGTGTCCACCGTTCCAAATAGCAGTTCCCCGTTATCAGCCTGTTCTCTTGCACCTTCTACATGGTCAAGAATCCACTTGATCTTAGTTCCCGAGAAGTAAGCATCCGGGATGAGTCCCGTGGTTTCCTTAATATATTCTGTATACCCTTTTTCTTTCAAATCATCGATGATGTCAGCCGTTCTTCTGCACTGCCACACAATTGCGTTATATACCGGCATACCGGTTTTCTTATTCCACACGATTGTCGTTTCCCTTTGGTTCGTGATACCAATCGAGGCAATTTCCTTTGCCTGGATTCCAAGCTTTGCCATCGCTTCCGTTGCAACCGAGATCTGGGACGACCAGATTTCAATCGGGTCATGTTCCACCCAGCCGGGCTTTGGATAAATCTGTGTAAACTCCTTCTGTGCAGAGCTTCTCGCTTTTCCCTGCTTGTCAAAAATAATGCACCTCGTGCTTGTGGTTCCCTGATCGAGAGCCATTACATATTGTTTCATTTGCAGATCCCCATTTCCGTAATATTATTAGTCTGCAGCCGTTATAACGATATGATCGATACAACAATTACATAAATTGCTCCTGCTGCAAGGACACAATCCAAAAGCAATAACACCCCGTATAAAACTTTATCCTTCTTGTTCTCATCTTTTGTAATAAACCGGCTTGCGGTATTGATGATCAATACTATGGCAAACGCTAAAAGCAGCATACCTTTCAATATATCGTTGTGTATTAAGTTAGACAGAATAAGAATTCCCACCAAAATGATAGCGTGTATAATATCATATCTTCTCTCCATGCAATACCTCCTATCTCATCGACGGGAAACTGTATGTTTCTTCCTATATTGTATCACTATTCTGCTATTATTTCCAAGGTTTTTCTTGGGAAGGGGAGTTTTCTGCAGCGGAGCACTATGGGGTTGTTTTTTACTGTGTTTTCAAGGGTTTTGGGAGTTGTCACAAGCAGGAAAGGGGTCTGGTTTTATATGGAGTTTTCGAACGTCTTCTTCTCTAACAAAAAGGACGAGGTTTCGTCCATCCCCCGCCTTCTTTATTTTTCTATTTTGTTTTTGAAAGCGAAGTACCTTTTTGTGTTCCTTTTTAAGTATTTGATATAATAAATTTGTATTTAATATTAGCAAATGATATCTCATCATCCTGTTCCATGACTTTTGGCTGATAAGTCTGTAATGGATCATTATTTAAAAAAGTTCCATTTTTCGAGTTTAAATCTGTAATGAAATACTGTTCATCCTTGCATGTTATCTTGGCATGATACCTGCTGACTGCTTCATTTTCAAGGCAGAAGTCCATGTTTTTCTTCAGCTTTCCGATGAAAAACGGAAATTCATTCACATGAATAGATTGGTAATGAAGCGCATCAACAGGTTTTAACAATATTACTGTTTTCAACTCTGTCTCACTTAAGAGAACTGTTGGTTCCTCATCATCCGCTTCGTCACCCTTTTCCTCTGCTTCCTCTTTTTTCCTTTCGTTCCCCTTACGTTCATCTTTCTCCTTTTTCCATTCGTCCTTCTCTTCCCTCTCGCAATCCTTAAAAGCACCTGTTGACACCCTTAATAGTTGAGGTTCATGACTTATATTTTCATGTTCTTCTGTGCATTCCTGGCTGTTCCACAAATTCTTCGCATTAAATAGTATATTCCTTTTATCATCTTCTATGCTCGGATCGACATACTCTTTTTTAAGTACTATTTTCGTTGCTTTATTTTTCGTACTCCATATCTTTTTAAGCACATATCCTGCAATACAGGATGTGATTAAAATCATTGCAAAAAGTTTGCTATAATCAATTCGATTACCAAAAGAATTATATAAGATTTTCGACGTAACTCCCAGAATCAGAATTCCTATTGCACCAAGAATACTGATTCCGCTGTATAGATACGTGATTATCGGGTAATATTCTACTTCTTCCTCGCTTTCTATCTTTTCCATTACCACTGTCATTCCTAATCTCTTACTATCTGAGACTTGTGATATCTTTTCTTTCTGATATATCTTTTCTTGGTGAGATTCCTTTTCTTGATGAGATTCCTTCTTTATTTCTAAAGGTTTAGCGCTCTTAAATATTCCGTTTTCCTCTGCTCCTGCTGCCTTTTTATCTATACATGATTTTTTATTTATTTCGCTCGTAATTCCATTTTCAGATTTATTAATTGCATCCAATAGATGTTCAAAGGTAAATCCCTCCTCCCTGCTAATGGCATATAATTGATAAACTAATAGGACCGCCTCTTTGTCACTATAATCCACTTTATTCATCATGTATTCCAGCAAACTGTTCATCTGTTCTTTAATATTTTTAGTATAGCCCGGATAATAGCACAAGGATGGCGTGTACGAGGCAATGTCTAAGTAGATATACTCAGGAGCCAGAATAATATCCTCCTCTGACAGCAGATACTCATAAAGATTTTCTATAGAATATATTAGCCTAATAAATAATTCTTTGAATTTATCATAGGAAAGGACCAATTTATCAAGTAATGTATTCATAGATTGCTTGGCTGTAATATCGTAATAAAACAAAAGCTGGTTATCAAGGCATCGCTGTTCAACTTTTAGGAGGCCCTCTAACGTCTGCTTCTCAATGATTTTACTGCAGTATTCGTTGATTTCCGGTCTATCCTTTTCTGACAACACCATATAATTGCATCGCAAATCTTTTTTAAATAGTATCTCCATTTATAAGGATCCTCCTTCTTTTCTCACTCATACTCTTCTTCTAATAAACTTCCATATCTAGAATTATCAACGTAACTTCTTCTCTCATAGGTAGCAATCGCTTTTGAGTTATCTATCTTAGAAACACTTTCCTTCTATGATCTCTTTATTATTTTATCATTTCTTAAATATCTTATTTAGTTTTTCCTTTAATTCACTTACTCCCTTTATCTTTGCTCCTGTATCAAGAATAACTTCTATTCGCCGAATTGTTTCCCCTGGATTATGAATCTCCGCTTCACCTTTCACTATATTATGTGTAATAGGATCCAGTATTTTTTTTATTGCAATCATCGTTACAGTCGAATCTGCTTCTACATATGCAGTTACTTTAAATTCTCCTACCTTGATCTTAACATCTGATATCTGTGTGATAAAAAGTCCATAGGATAATTTTTGCTGTAGATATTTTTGTATTTCGCTTTCATTTTCCTCTGCATTTCTGCCTAAAAAATAAAATACTCCTCGGTCTCCGATATTCTGGTAGGAAACTTCTCCCGAATCTAAATCCGCCTCATGTTTCAAATAAGTACTTGCTTTATATAGGGTCTTGTCCAGCATTCCCTGAATTCGGTTTATGTCGTGCAGGTAAAACGCAAGATATATCATTGTAAAGATAGAGAATATTACTACCGGCATAACGAAAACTGCCTCTATGGTAACGCTTCCTTGGAATTTAATGCATTTATATCTATCCTCATTTTTCTTGCCTTTCTGAGTTCTGTTATTATCTTGTTTTATTCTATTTATCACGGAATCCTTCCTCTTCAGAATATAATATATGAATTTCAGTCAAAAATATTAATCTTTAGTATTTCCTACCTGCTTCATCCTGCCTTTTTAGTTGCAATTATGAGGATTATATATCCTACCATTAAAAACGGCACAAATGGGATACTTTTCTTGCGATCTGCTTTATGTAAAATCAAAAGTATAATTGAAATGATAGCTGCTGCAAATAGTGAAACTGCAAAGAGCTCCATATTCCCCCAGAATCCAAGCCCCAACCCGGTGACACATAATATCAGCCCATCTCCCAATCCGATTTTACCTGCAGTCGCAATACTGATCAGAACTACGCCTACTCCGACCGCAATTCCTCCAACTCTATCCCATATGGAAAAGGTTTCTGAAAATGGCACACATATTCCAATGAAAACTGCTCCTGCGGCCACCATCCAAAGCGCAATTTTTTTCTTGTACATATCTTGGATTCCACACGCAAAAAGCATTATTCCGATTACTGTTTTCATTCCTATTTCGACCATTTTTTGCCTCCATGCTTTTTTCCATTTTTTTCTTATAACTAATATAACGTGCTTGAATACATCTCTCGTTTGAAATTTATCTCTCACTTTTCCTTTTTCAATCTTAATTACTTACCACTGCACCTCTTACAAAGCCTTCTGCTACCGATATCCGTAATCGAGATTTCTCTTACTTTTCGTGTTATCTTTGAACAATTTCGTATGGTATGATATCTTGTTCCATCCGAAGTAATGTAATAGATGCCGATATTACTCTCTTCTCCTGTGCCACAGGCTTCACAGGGATAATATATTCCTCCATTATCATTTCTTAAACCGCTAGGAAGTCCGGAAATTTCGCGAACTGATAATTTTATATGGGAACAATTGGGATTCGTATGATATACACTTCCTGTTTCTGTAATATATACGCTTTCCTCGCTGTTCTCTTCCTTATTCGTATAAACCGGCGTAACCGCATATCCTGTCCAGCCCCGAAGCTTCACCCTCTGGATCATATTGAAATCTTCTAGTCCAAACAATTTGATTGGTATTTCCAACTGGTATCTAACAATAATATCGAGCTCAGCTGTCTCTCCAAGAATGCTTGAGCCCATAAAACTGAGTCCCTTCATACCATCTTTTATGCAGGAACGGTTGATTCGCTCTTTGTCCAAATATTTTTCAGAATAAAGTTTAAGAATAATTCCACTGCTTGCCTTATCGGTCAACTTCTGCAATCCTATTTCAAGTTCATCAGCCAGAATTGAATCGTCAAATTCAATCAGCTCCTCAAAATCAATAAATTCCTCATATATATAAGCTGTCTTTGATAGACTCATTCCCATCTGTGTGATTCCAGCTTGGATCTGTTCCTGTATTGTACATATTTGGATAAAATACATTAATATTATCATAAAATATAGAAATAACGGCAGTACGATGGCTGCTTCTAATGTAAGGGAGGCTTGTTTTTCATATAAGATAGGTTCTTTCCTATAACACTTTCTTGCATTACTAATTAACATCATTATATTAATTTCAGATACCTCCTCATAATGTTGTTTAAACAGCAAGCTCGTCTTCCCTTCCAGAATTTTTCTTCAGAAGATACATTAATACTTGTCTGATTCTACTTTTAGAAGATTTGTTCTCTTCTTGTCTTTATTTTCTCTTAATAAGATATGTTCTCCCCTGTCAGAATTTCCTTCAAAAAACAAATTCTTTCTTGTCTGACTTTACTTTTAGAAGACTAGTTCTCTTCTTGTCTGTATATTCTCTTATTAAGATAAGTTCTCCCCTGTCGGAAATTTCTTCAGAAAACAAATTCTTTCTTGTCTGACTTTATTTTTAAAAGATGAGTATTACTTCCTGTCGAAATTTGTTTTAAGTAAATAATTTTATAATATTGTAAGTTATCTTATACCTTTAGCAGCCTGGGATATCCGTTCTCCGTAAATAGATAAATCGTGATTTGAATAAGCAAATGATTTCTCGGAGAGAGTTTATTTTTTATTTTTTTCTTTTCTTGTTACTGTTGTTACTGTTGCTACTTTACTGATACTGATACAGATACCATTCCTGATACTGAAGTTGATGCTGATGTTAGTTTTGATTTTGATGTTAGCATTTGTATTAGTATTAGTATTATTATTATTAATCATTATGTTTTGGACTTTACTAATGATAAAGAGCGGACATCCCAGACCACTAAAATAACGTTGTTACTATTTTTAAATTAATAGCTATATTCTGCCTCCGTCGTGTAAGAAAAATTATCGACACCAGATATATATTCCTGCATAAAATTGGCAGAAGTAAACTTCGTTGCAATCAGAAATTTGGCTTCTGTCCGAAACCCAAACATACAATTTACAAATTTAAATCCGTCTGCATAGCGAAGGTTAATATTCTCCTGCATCAAATCCATCGACCGATACGACAAGTCCTTCTTTTTCTTAAGCAACAGAAACAACCGCAAATAGTCTTGATAAGAAAAACTAGAGTTTTTCGTACTCACTATCTGAGCTGATTTTGCCTTCAGAAATTCATAATTGATCAAGAACAAATCTGAAAACTGTAGTACGATTTGCTTTTTAAGAAGTGGAACCTCTTTGCCCATCATAAGTGCACAGGTATCGAGCAATGCTTCATCAAATGCCCAGACCAGCAAAATCAATGTCTGCGTAATTCCAATTAATATTGGCAGTCCCGTAAATCCAACTAACCCCGCTGCCACTACTTTTGCCTCACTGCATTTTGTTTTGTCACCAAGAATACTGGCAAAATCAAGTATTGTTCGAAGAAATACAACCCGCGTAATGATAGAAGAGAGGTTCTTAGTATCTGAGGATTTACCTGCTAATAAATACTCCTGTTCATAGATTAGTACGGATGGTTTCCTTACTGTTAAGTCTTCTCCTGACATAGGAAAAGCGGAAAAATGTTCCTTTAGGTATTCCTGATAAAGCACCTGTTCTGCGACTTTATTAACTGCATCTCCAATCCCCTCCATTACTCCAGATTCCGTACCAAAGCTACCAAACAGACTCCCCTTTCCAGAATTTTTACCACTAACTGTAACATTTTCAAAGAAAGATGATAACATTACAAGATAATCCGTATCTGTATCAGACGCTGCGGCGATATCGGAAGGACGTGCCGCTGAAGTTAACGTCTTGTTTGAAATTGTATTTGAATTAATTACAAGCCCTGTTATTCCAGTCTGAAAGATACTCTTTACTGCGTCAACCGGATTTTCCTGCTCTGTTTGATTTAATACTAACGTGCTATAATCTATCGTAAGGTCTTCGATTTGATATTCCTTAAACAATGTTCCTATATTTATAAAATCCTCTTGTGCCGCTAGATAGGATTTACTAGCCATATCTGCTTCCGCTTTGCCCAAAAGACTTGATATTTCTCCTAACGTTTCTTGATTTTCAAGAAGGATTACTTTCATGTTTGCATAATTACCGTCTCCTTCACCCTCTGAAGTATATTTTGTTAGTTCAGAGAGACTATCTTCTAGTCCCGAATATATATCGTCATCAATACCATCTTGTTCCTTTTGTAAGGTTACTGTATATTGACTAATTAACGATGCTGCACTTCCTGACTTTTTTATTATATTATCGATAGTGGATACTGCCTTTGCAATTAATGGTTTTATCTTTCCTACAAGCGTTGATAATTCCTGTTCCTCCTTGTTAATTTCCTCCACAAGTCCATTGATATTTTCCTGTTCCAATAACACTTGATCTCCAAGCGTCGTCTCTTGCTTCTTCAATGTACCTATATTTTCACCGATTCGAAGGATCAATTGTTTCTGCGCCTTTGATTTCTTCTCAATAGCCTCCAGACTCTGTAATGTAGTTTCATCCTGAGCAAGCAAAGAAACGACTGCATTAATTTCCTTCTGTATCTTTAGAATACTTTGTTGTCCCTGCTCGATTGCTGAAAATTTATCTGAAAGCTCATTGATCTCGAGAAATGGGTTGCAATAGCTATCCCTTAATGCCAGGAATACATCTTCTTGATTAACTCCTACCCCTTCCATCGTAATCTCCCTCGTTACAATCTGCTTGATAAAGTTTGATGCAGCTTTTACTGTTCCATTCTTATTACGCTCAATTCCTTTCTTATTTGTCTTAAGTCCATCTAGAAGTTCCATCAGTTCCAGAATTCCCTCATCGATTTCAACAAGTTCCTCCTCAACCTTCTGTTTTTCTTCATACAGAAAGCTCACTTTTTTAGGAGTTTCAAGTAAGGAGGCTTTATTTAACAGTGCTTCCGCAATATCTCCAACCTCCTTGTATTTCATATACTCAACAGCTTCATTGATGAGGAGTTCTCCCTGATAATCCATTAGCATTGTCTGATCGCTGATATTGAGTGAATCAATAGAAATGTCATAGATTTCTGTTCTATCCTTATATAATTGCTGATTAATCTCCTTGTTAGGCTCAAAAGTATAAGACATATATTCCGAAAGTCTGTCCATCATATCTGACTGTTTCTCTTCCTGCGTTCCATTTCCTGTATTCAAGCCAAACAAGTGATATTCCTCCCAAAGTGGTCCGTAATATCCGGCTAACACAGAATCCATAGCTGTAGTCAGAGCTCTCTCTGCATATATCTTGGCCGTATTCACTCTGGCGCTTTCGATTATAGTAAATAAGAGAGATAAAATGATTAATAAAATCAAAGAAAGGTATATTGTAATAGATGCATCGCTTCTTTTATGGATTCTATTCATTATTATGTCTTCGCTCCCTTATTCTAGTTAATAAAAGTACTATTTAAATGTCGTTCTATCTCTGTACAATTGTTCCTTAACCTTACTTCAAAATGCTATTCGCATCCCCTGTAAAAGCGGTTACAGCCGTACTAATAATTGCCGAGATTTCCTTATTAAAAATCACGACTAACCCAATGATGATGACCAATATTAAAATCAGTTCTATAATTCCCATTGCATCTACCTGCTTATTTACTGCTTTTTGAAACCTACATTTAAATCCTTGCATTATCATCACCTTCTTTGCCTATTCTTTTCCTTCGGCTTATCCTTCCTTGTTATAATTATGAGTATCCTTTCAAAAATATATTTATTTCGGCGATTCTTTAAAATCCTATTTATATTTTAAAAGCCTGAAACGCCGGAACCATGATAATAACGAGCACCAACACCAGCATGATCATCATTGGAATCAACAGCTTTGTTCCCGCTTCTTCTCCTAACCGTTTGGCCGTTTCTTTCCGCTCTTCAAATGCCTCAATTGCCTCAAGCGTTAGTAGGTCTGAAAATCCTTTATTTCCTTTTTTTAAGTTTTGCGTAATCAAGGATCCAAATTTAATATAAGGAATTAATCCCACTCTCCTGCCAAATTGTTCGTATGCAAGACTTTCTGGAAACCCTATTTTCATTTCTTTTACCGTAGCTAACATTTCCTCATAGGCAAAGTGTTTCTTAGACTTGTCTTTCTGTTGGTTGCTATAATCTTCAGCCACCTTGCTCCAGGCTTGCTTGATTGTCATCCCTGCATTTATGAGCAGCGTGAATTTATTTATGATTTCCGAATAATCTAGCATCATTTGTTCCTTCCGCTTTTTCATCTGCTTTTCTAGATCCATATCACTATAGATCCAGATGATTATTGCAAGAAATATCCCTAGAAAGGATAGTATCTTCCCTGACTTATCTTCCGGAGTTGCCCAGCTTACATTGTAATTATCTAATACCGTGGGCAATTCCAGCAGATTATCCTTATTTGTTTTTTCATTTAATAAAGATATCTCCCGTTCTAGTTCCTGAGACACCATTTCTTCTTCGGTGAACACCTTCGGAATAATATGAAAGGACCTGCTATGTTTTACTTCCTTACCTTTATAAGAAAGTATCTCCATAACTTGTATGGTCGCACCTTCCGGTCCTAATTCTTCATTACTCACAATACCGTCATTTCTTAGTAAATCATAATTCTCTGATTCCCATTTTACTAAGATGCTGCTATCCGGAATAACCTCACAGAAATTTAAGTTTTCACTGACCAAATCAATGGATTTATTATTACCCAGAACATTCTTCTCAATGTATTCCTGTGCATGTGCAAAAGCTTCTGCGAGTTCCTCTTCGGAATAAGTCTTTTCCTCCACCGTAATACTTAAATCTTTCGAATATCCCTTCCCCTTATTGTCCTGCGTTGTCTCACCGCCAATCGGATCTATTGAGGCCTTAAGTTCCACCTCATTATTTCCATTGCCGGTTTCCGGCCTGCTTATAAAGTTTTTTCCGATTATCGTCATAGTGTTGTCTGTCTTCACTTGTCCCATTAAGGATAATATATTAAAGAGCACTACAACGATGATAACCATGGATATCTTGTTGCACCAGAAGATTTTCTGAAGAAGCTCTGGTTTACTGGTAATGTTCAGCGCCTTGATTGCATTTGTTACCTGCACTTTTCGATTCAATAATTTAGTAAGTTTAAATTTCATTAAAATCCAGTTTGCCAATGGATAAAGCAGGTATAGCTTGTTTTCCTTATTATCAATGTTCTTCATCCATTCCTCTGATTTTTTGGAGGTTAAAAGATACACCACAGCAAAAATGAGTAGAATTACAATATTTATTATTAACAAAATGATATCTCCTTACACTTCAATCGCGATTATTTTATCGATGATCAGATAGGTTCCTAAATAACATACCAAAATTACTGTCATTACAAGGATTCCATAGAGGTTATGATACAGCGGGTCTAAAAACCCGGGAGAGGATACAGACAGATAAACTAACATTATTAATGGAATAACCTTCATCATATTTGCTTCCAATTTTTTGGCAGTGATTAAGGTTAGGATTTCTCTTTTTATTTCTATTTTATCACTTATTATATTACTGGTTGTCTTTATTACTTTAATCAAATCACCACCGGTTCGCTTTGCTGTGGCGAATACTTCCGCAAAACTTAAGATGTCTTCTACGCCAGAACGTTCGCTGAATTCGCTTAACGCCTTTTCAACCGTGATATTCATCTTGATCTGTCGAATCAGATAGGTGAATTCTCTTACAATCAGTGAATTTTCTGGGTATATCTGGCACAAGTCCCTGCATGCCTCTTCAAAGGCATGTTCTGCCGAATAACCAGCCTCTAGCGCTGCCGATAAGGCCCGGATTCCATCTCGAAACTCAAGATTTAGTTTCCACTTTCTTATCTTTATCAATTCTTTTGTTTTAATCTTCAGGTAGAAATAAATAATAGGGCTTAGGAGAAGAATCCCGATGATATTTCTGTAAAATAAGATGCCAATTATTATAATTATGCTAATTCCCTGGAGGACATAGATAACAGTTTCTCTCAAGGTAAAATGATAGCGGTCATAATCAGTAATCACGGGATTCCCCCCTCCCTTCAGAAGTGATTAAGATGTTACTAAGATGTTCTTACGATGATCATTTTAATTAATCGATTCAATATAATATTTACTTAAAATAATTTGAAATATTACTGTTAATTAATCATAGAAATGACCCTGTTCCAGAAATGTATTGATTTTATTCTTATATACAATAGATATCTAGTAAGTCAAGATATTTACCTTATATACTTCATTGTATTAACTTTAATACTTGCTCTAGATTCTTATTCCTGCTCTGCCTAGCTTGTCTTGATTTCGCAACTCATTTTTCTTAATGAAAGACCCTATTATTCTTCCATTCTCTTCTCCGTTTTCTTCAAACTGGTAGAGTGTATTCAGTAATATCTCTCCTTCCCTGCAGTCGAGCACCTCTGTAATTTCAATAAGCCGTCTCGTTCGATCTCTTAATCGACCTAAATGAACAATAATATCGATTGCAGATGCAATCTGCTTTCTGACAGCCAATAAAGGAATTTCTGCTCCCATAAGTACCAGCGATTCCAGCCGGCTGATCATATCTGACGGTGAGTTGGCATGACCTGTTGATAATGATCCATCATGCCCGGTATTCAGTGCCTGCAGCATGTCAATCGCGGCAGCATCCCTTACTTCACCAACGATAATTCGGTCAGGTCGCATACGCAGACTTGACTTTATGAGATCCCGGATGGTAATTTCATTGCTTCCTTCCGAGTTTGCATTGCGTACCTCTAAGCGGACAAGATTTGGAATATTACGAATCTGAAGTTCTGCTGAATCTTCGATCGTAATAATTCTTTCGTTAGAGGGGATGTAATTAGAAAGAACATTAAGAAAAGTGGTTTTTCCGGAACCAGTACCGCCGCTGATAAATATATTATATCCAGCTATTACCAGCTTTTTTAAAAAAGCAGCCACTTCCTCTGAAATTGATTCAAGTTCAATCAGCCGCTCAATTGTAATGGGTTTGTCTGGGAACTTTCTTATCGTGATAATCGGTCCCTCGATTGCGATCGGTGAAAGTACAATATTTACCCTGGATCCATCCGGTAATCTCGAATCTACGATTGGATTAGCCTCATTTATAATACGATTTGAATGAGACACAATCTGTTGTACGACATCCTGAAGCTTTTGCTCCGATTCGAAGTGTTTCTCACTAGGGAATATGACACCATTCTGTTCAATAAAGATATTATTAGGCCCATTTACCATAATTTCAGTAATGGACGGGTCTTCGATTAATTCTTGCAATATATCAAGTCTTCGGATTGAATTAAAGATTTCGCGCCGCAGGTTCAATTTCTCCTGCATTGACAGATATCCTTCTCTGCTGCTTTCCATTAGGATCCGGTCAATTAATGCGAGTAATTCCTCGTCAGTGACTTCGGTATGTAAATCAATTTCTCCTAATATTTTTTTTTGGATATTTTCTTTTCTTAGAAAGATTGCATTCGGTTGAAGAGCGTTCGTTATGGAATGAGCTTCCTTTGGTATTTCAAATCCCCTCGGTACATTGAACTCATTCCTTTTATTCATTCCTACCTCCAGATTCTATCCTTCCCTGATATATTGTGCCGCGGCGTTCCAACTCGAAGTCTTCTGTAGTTCCAAGAGAGAGATTCCTGTTGAAGTATTCATTTCTGATTGCTGCACAGATACTTTTATGAATTTATCTTGATTGGAATGGATTCCGATTTGCTCTAGTTGTTGCTCCCATTCCTTAAGTACCGCTTGTTCGTAAGTTGTTTCTTCTATTATCATATAGACCTTGTCACTTAGTCTTAAAAGTTCTGCCATTGCCTCTGAATAATGGCTAAATGAAAAAATGATGGTCTGATAATCGGTATGAAGTTTCATCTCTTCCACCCAGCGAATCATATCCTCTTTTGTTAGGGAAGTCAGGTCAAAACCATGACTGATTCCTGATAGATAGGATAATTTATCCGTAATGTTAAGAAGTGTATTAAGATGCTGAATAATATTGGAATTTTCTTTAAGATAATAAATAAATTCAGATAATGCTTGATTGGAGTTATCGATTTGGGATAATAATTTGATAGGAAAGATTTCTAACGGAATGTGAAGAACTTTACTCTGATTGGAATGCATGATAGCAAGCGACCATGCGAAATAAGATTTGGAACAACTTGAGATTGGTGAATATATAGATATTATTTCTGCTTTACCTGAAACTGTACCTACTGCCTGTATGTTTTCTCTTCTGATATAATCGGTCATAATTTCTGCCATCACCTGCCTGGCTGGCTGGTACTTATATATCTGTGGCAGATCAATGTCCTTGGGTTTTCTCTCTGTTTCTACAAGTTGGTAGAGATATCTGACATTACCCTCAGCAAGGTCTTCTATTATCTCTTCCTCACTAAATAACAGAATCTCCGTCCTGTGTAGTTTAAGAAAATCCAGCAGACTTTCCTTTTTAGTGAAGGCTGCGATTTCAAAATCTATATTCTTTTTCTTTTTAAAATATTCCATAAAACGTGTGGCATATACTATATCAGCGTCATAAACAGCCAGTATTTTTTCCACTTGAGTCTTCCTCCTAGTATTCATGGATGATTGGATCATACGGATAATGTGGGTACGAACTTGGTACCTGGAATGAAACTTTAAAGATAAATTGTTAGAATTTTATAAGAGATATCTATATGAGATAGATATGTATTCTTTGCTATAACTGTTTATATTGTGGTCATGAAACTATATTATATTATCTCACATTTTTTGTCAATTGCATAATGGAGACAAATTCCAATTTTGGTACTATGTAACAGTTATTTCCATATTATATGTAAACTATTCACAAAAGGAATATATTAATACTTATTTATTTTGTGATTGATTTATCGTCAGAAACCGAAAATACTAGTAACTGCAGATAAAGTTATCGCTATATTTAGCACTGATTTCGTTTTTACTGATAATTGAGTAAATCATAAATATTATCGCTGTACCAATTACTACGAAACCAAATATATTCAAATTATTTTCCCCCTTATCTAGCGGTTTTACAATTTAATATAAACCAATCCTATAAAATGGTAATAAAAACCATAGAGCTTTTCCTTTGCCCTACGATTTTCATACACATATTCTTCATTCCTATTCCTTGCATAATGTATTTACATCGTTGCCCTTTCCTATTGCCCAGCATTTGCATTCCGGAATTCCAGCATAAAATCCCTGTCAGTCAAGAATTGTATATAAGCAATTTTCCCATCTTCTTCTGCCATTTGTGCACTTCCCTTTATCTCGATATCTTTCTTTTCCCCTTTGATCTGTCCATAACTAAGATATATCGTAAAAGAGAAATTCGTAGGTGTTGTCTTACTTTGCTCGAATTCGATATGGTCTATCTTAGATTCATATCCGGTTGCAGTTGAGTACATCATAAATTCTGTCTCAAAGTGTATCACAAAGGACTCATACCAATCCTCTGATATATAGGGACCATACATTTCAAGGAGTTTCTTCTCAATTGGCGTAGCTTCATATTCAACTACCTTGCCCTGATCTAGCGTATATGTCGAATTTGCTGCTTGTGCATACATACTATCATAGAGTTCCATCATTTTCTCGTCAGGACAGGTCATTATCTTCTCAGCCACCGTCTGTATTGTCTCCTCATATTCAACTCTTTCTCTTTCCCTGTCTCTTTCCTTAAACTTCCCCCATAATATAATGAATGTAACGGTTGCTGCTACGATTAAGACTATTCCTAAACCCATTCCCCATAATGTTTTCTTCTTGAATCTCATAATCGATACGATCCTTCCTTCGATGGTTTTTCACCAACTCCGCTATTCGCTGCGGAATAACCTGCCCTTTGCTCAACCCTTTATATCTGGGTATGGGCATAATCGGACCATTGATTTTCTCCAACCGTAGAAATTATATGCGGTAAGTACCTTTTCTGTCTCTGTTTTTTTCTTTCTTTCCTTAATGCGTACTACAATCCATACCTTTATCTTCTATTAGTTTTTTATCTTCCTAGTCTTATTAGGTTTTTATCTCTATTCTCTCCCTATTAACAAAACCTTCCTATATAGATTCATCAGCTAATATTACCTACAGTATACATTTTCTCCCATCTTTAAACAAGGTATATCCAATTTTAACCCATATCTATCGACACGCAGAAAAACCCCCTTGCCTAGATTTTCATCTAACCAAGAGGGTTCCTATCATCTTTTAAATGGATTGATTAAGCAATAAACCCGCGGCTTCCATGCCCGGGATCAATAAATGTCTCGTTCAGCTTACCTCTGCCATACGTTAGTCCGGCATAAAGCTGCTGGGTATTACGCATCATCGGCCCGCTCTTATCTTCTTTACTCACACCTTCGAATCCTGTCAGGAGTCTGCCGATGACAACCTCTGCACTGTCTAAAGCGACAGGATTTCTCTTAATAATCGAAGTGATGATCCTTTTATTCGTATAGAGGTACAGGCTCAGCAGATCATAAGAGATTGCATAATGATAATCCAGAGAAGTAATCAGTTCATTCATGAATTTCTGTGTCTTCTTCAGTTCTTTATCAAATACAGATAAGTCCCCTGCGTCGTAGGCTTGTCTCGCCTCCCCTATTTCTTCAAGGATCATCTCATATAGGATTACGATTAATTCACTTTTTGATGCCTGCGTTACTCTGGCAGCAAAGGCCTGAATTGCTTCTTTTTTCATACGTTATTACCTCTCACTAGTAGTATCTGTCTGATTCGTCATTCTAACTGATACAGACAACCTATATGGTCTTCCATAGTCTTCTGTGTTCTTCCATGGTCTTCTGAAGTCTTCTGTGTTTTTCTATGTTTTTATATTAACCCATTCCCCAGTTCCCCTTCTTCCAAATGTAAGATATCACAGTAATATGAGAACTGTGATATGCTACATTTGTATTTATAAGGACTGAAGTTTACTTCTCTCTTAAAGTTTAAGATTGAAGCAGAGTAAGAATAGCTTGTGGTCTCTGATTCGCCTGTGCCAACATCGAAGTGCCAGCCTGAGCCAATACATTTTTCTGTGTATATTCTGCCATTTCCTCTGCCATATCAACATCTTCGATACGGGATAAGGATTCGGTCATGTTCTCTGAGGTAGTATCCAGATTGGCAATGGAATGTTCCAGACGGTTCTGGTAAGCACCGAGTTTGGAACGGATTGCGGATACGGTGTTGATTGCATCATCAAGTGCGGTAATTGCTTTTTCTGCTCCTTCCGCGGTACCGACATTAATGTTATCAATGCCTAATGTCTTTGGAGTAACTTCCGGAATTCGAACGGACATCGTCTGTCCTTCATTGGCTCCAATTTGAAGATCCATCGGGCCTGCTTTCAGTACGGACACAGTAATCGCCTGTGTTGTTCCATTGGTATCTAGCGTACTTGCAGCTGGTGCTGTTATCGTATCTGATATCTCGCAGTCAAGGTAGACAGTTCCGGTGGTTCCCGGATTAACTTCAAATACCATCTCAAAGTCATTACTGTCAGAGACTGTTACTTTATTTCCTTCGATTGACATGGTTGCGGTACTCTCAAATAATGATCCAGTAGCAGTTGTCAGTTCTCCTTGTACATCAAATCCTTTTGAGGTTGCTCCTGTAATCGTTAAGCCAAATAGCATACATAAATCAGGATTATCACAAAGGACGGTGACGGATTCTTTAGAACCGGACTCTCTGCTGACAAATGCAAGATGTTCGTCATCTGCTATTTCCTGGCTCTCATAACCTGCTGTATCCAGGTTCTCGGTAGCTGAAGCTGTAGGAGGAGCTACTACTGCAAATACATCAACATCTACGATATCTCCTGCATCTCTGAGTTTCTCGTACACTGCAGTAATGGTATCTCCTTCATTAACATCGATTGACTCTCCGTTAACGCTGATTGAACCAGCTTCATCTGCTGTAATCTTTCTCTCTCCGGTATAAGTACCGTAATCAATCTGTGCGCCAAGGATGACTGCCTGTCTTGCATCCTCTGTGACATCAAATATATAATCTCCTACCGCAACCGTATCCGATAAGGATACTAAGCTGACATTGTTATCGCTGGAGTAGGATTTTCTATCAATATTACCATCTAATAAAGTCATGGTATTAAATTCTGTCGTATCGGAAATTCTCTGAACCTCTGCATTCAGCTGGTCCACTTCTCCCTGGATCGCAACGCGGTCAGATGAAGTATAAGTTCCATTGGCGGCTTCCACTGACAATTCTCTCATTCTTTGAAGCATAGCTTCTACTTCAACTAAAGCACCTTCTGCGGTCTGAATAACGGAAATACCATCTGACGCATTTCTTGAAGACTGATCTAATCCGTTAATCTGTGTCCTCATTTTCTCTGATATTGCGAGTCCTGCAGAATCATCTGCTGCACTGTTGATACGATATCCTGAGGATAATTTCTCCAAGCTTGCATCTAATGCTGCGTTTGTTTTAGCTAACTGGTTGTTTGCTTTTAAAGCGGAAATATTATGGTTGATTCTCATGAAGTATCACCTAATCCCTTTCTGCTCGGTACCCATTCCCTCCATGAAATGACGGTTCACACGATGTTTTTATTTTTATTTATTTCTATAATCCAGCAACCTCCGTGTGGCCGAAATACATCAATTTATGAAACAGCTTTTTCTTTTGCCATACTGTTTTCTGCCAGTCGTACGGTCTGTACCACTGCTTTTGCTAACCGGTACAAGATTCGTTCCGTGTCAGCGTTCATGGAAACATCCTGTGCTTCACTATCTGAATTTGGATAACTGTAAGCATCTTTATCTTTGCGCTGTGTTCCAAAATCCATTTGTTTAATGATAACAGAATCTTCTTCAGCCGTTTTTTCAATTTCGCCGATGTTACTTTGCAGCGAATCGAGTCCCTGCTGACTGTCACAGGTAATAAAGCCTTTGAGCGTCTGCCCGCTTAGTGAGAAATCTGCTTTGATGCTGCCTAATTGATCCGACTGTGTTGTAATGGATACTTTGCCTGAACTTTCCGTTCCTCTCAGAATGGTAAGGTTCATATTGGTAACTCCGCCCTCTGTCTCAATCGGGATCTGATAAAATTCTTTCTGCGCAAGATTTCTTAAAAATGTCATCTGCTGTCCCGTACTTTTTAGCTCTGCCAATTTACGGCTGTCAATTATTTCAGAGGAACAAGCCTGGGTTAATGCGTCTTTCGCTTCTGTTTCAAACTTTTCATATGCTTCATTCATAGAAGCCTTGTCGATTAATGTATCGGACAATTCGTCTGTTTCCGTTAGATTATTTTCTTTATTTTCTGTATTTTGTTCCTTCTGTTTGTTTACTATCTTCTTAATTACAGATTCTCCGTTACTGAGTACCTGATTCGCCATCATAATATTGAGCGGTGTAGTCG
>JBASOB010000373.1:0-14071 GCA_049657865.1 Mobilitalea sp. | reverse complement strand
GAATATATTTTCAAATGAGAAAGGAAAGATCAATCGTACCAAGGCAATCCCCCAAAGATAATAAGCATACTTCTTCGGTGCCTTTATTATTTTAAGTAGGAATCTGGCAAGGATAATAAAGCAGATTACAATGCCTGCCTGATAGCTCTGATTTAATAATCGGATAAATGTCTCCTGCATCATAACAATCTCCATTCTACTACAATATATTAATAGTTATAGTACCTCATAACCAGTTAGGTCTATTTAAAGTTTGAAAAGTCTTGATTCTCATGCTATTTGGTTTATCTCAATTCAGGATGCTGCATTACAGCTTCTCAATAATCCTCTTCAATTCTTCAATTTCTTTTTGACTCAGTTTCTTATGCGTAGTGAAGGCTGCCATAAACTTCGGAAGTGAACCGCTGAAAGAGTTCTCTACATATATTTCACTTTGGCAGGCATAGAAGTTCTGCCTGGAAATCCGTGAGGTCACAGTTCCACCCTTGTTCTGAAAGATTTCTTTCTGACTCAGCCGCTTCAATACGGTATAAGTAGTCGTCCTCTTCCAGTTAAATTCGCTTTCGCATATCTTAATCAGTTCGCTGGTAGTAATCGGTTCCATCTCCCATAATATTTCCCTCCTAAAACAGTATAGCCCCTAAAGATTATGAATTACAAGCATAACTCCTTTAACGGTAAATTTTCGATTAGTTCTTACTCAGTTTCATTCCTATCTTCATCACATATTCTCCTCTGCACTGCTTCTTTATCATCATGCCTTTGGCTTCTTATTACGCAAAAAGCAAGACCAACAGAATCGAAACCCCGTTGGCCTTACTTTTTGTATTAATAATTCGTATCTGTATTTCTTCTCAACTATAATGCAAGTACAACTATTTATTGCTACAACTATATCCTCCGTACCCTTCTTTGTATTACTAAAATGGTACTAGTGCTTTTTCACTGTAATGGTAGTTTTCACTGTTTTCGTCTTACCGCTGTAAAGTAATACTTTTGTTGTGATTACTGCCTTACCAGTCCCGACTGCGGTGATTTTTCCTTTTTTATCAACTTTTGCTATTTTTTTATTGCTCGAAGAGTATTGAAGGGTTACTTCTCCGACTGCACCCATAGAAGCTTTGTCACTAAGGGAATTGACAAGTTCAAGTGTGGAGGGAAGCTTTGTCTTAATGGTGGTAGTTTTTCCACTGCCTCCTATATATAATGTCTTCTTACTAGGAGTTACAGCAATTTGGTTTTTAAGACTTGTAATCTGATCTGCTGACGCCTTTACTGTAGATGCTACATAATCAGAACAGTGAATGATAAAAATTGTAATATAACCCTCTGCATCCACTACATAATTCGAGCTGTTCGGAAGAGTTTCCAACTTACCGGATTCCTGATTGTAATGATACAGGAATATCTTATCTCCCGGTGTCATGCCTTCCTGGTCTCCAACATAAATACGTACACTTGCCTGTGCCGGAAGTACGCCCTCATGATTAAACTCAATTACCATGGCTTTTGTTGAGGTATCTGTTCCAAGCATTTCTGCTAGTCCACTGATATCTTCCATCTTTTTCACATTCAGGCTGAGGTTAACATCCGCCATATTCTGTGAAGTCTCAGAAAGTGCGTCGCCATCGAACGTCCAGGTATAACTTTCGCGGTTATCCTCACCGCGAACCGTGACGGTTACGCTCTTATCTGCCTTCTTCGCAGCTTCAAGCAATTCCGCTCCAAGTACCAGGCTGTTACGAAACAAAGCTTCTGTTGCTGCTTCCATCTGAAGGTTTAAATGAATACTGCTGACTTCGTTATTCGTAAATTGTTTCATCAGATCTGCCGACATCGGTATTCTGACTTCTTTGCCTTCGGTATTGATATCTTCTTTTGTTAATTTCACTTCTACCGCTAAGGCTCCATCCGCATCCACTGTTGGTACCTTGGTAGGTGTCGGTGTTACTGTAGTCTGCGCCGGTGAAGACGGGGATGATATCACAACAGTTTCTTTCTCGATCTGATAGGTGGACACTAATTTGGTATCCGTCAGTACAGACGCATACTGTTTTATTGTAAATGCTTTCGTGGTATCAAGGTCTGCATTTCCTAATGTGATGGTATCTGTCCAGGTATTTTGTGTCATTGTATTAAAGTACTTCGTGGTGGAAGCTACTACTTGATTGTCCTGTTCTACAAGGATTGTCATCGGGATTACTATACTCGGATTCTCATTCACGGTATAAGCCGAAGTGGGAACGGTTTCTAGGTAATTACCGATTGCACTACTTGCCGATAAATTGTACTGAATTGACAGGGCTCCATTTGTTTTCGTATAGGACATGCTTCCCTGTACTAACGAATCGTCTGTTACAACATCAGTCATGCGGTTACTGATATATGCAAATGCGTCCTCGAACAAAGGAAGATAATAGATACTGTCATGCTTTCCATTATCAATAGAGAAATTATGTGCCACGCCTTTCAGGGTGAGTATTCTGCTCATCTGTCCCGCAACGTCATAGAAACTGTAATTGTCCATGTTGCCGCTTGTAATATAAAGTCCATATCTGGACAGATAACTTGCTGATAAGCCTTCTGTTTTGCTGACGATATCATTGTAAGAAAGTGCTCCGTAAAAACTGATTGCTCCTGAAAATAGATTCGGATTGAACAATCCGATTCCGAAGGAACCAGCTCCGCCCATGGAACAGCCTGCCGTAAAACGGTACCTTGCATCCTGAATCGTCCGGTATCTAGCATCGACGGTCGGAATCAGATCCTCGGTAATCATATTGGCATAAGCATCTTTCCAGAAGCTTGTCTTCGTCGGATCGTCAGGGATAATTACAATCATTTTATCAATAGTCCCCTGTGACATGGAATCGTCTAAAATCTGATCCACTTTATCAATGACAAAGGTATTGCTTGAACTGTTAATTCCATGAAATAAATATGCGGTTGGATAAAGTTCCTGATTGTCAAAATATCCTTCTGGAAGATACACTCTGGCTGTCAATGTCTGTGTGGTTCCAGTAATTGCATCTGTCTCATAAGTATCCACATAGAATCTCGAATGATCTCCATACTGCGTGATACCGGTTCCCTCTGCAATATAATATTCACTTGCATCTCCTTCAAAGATGGTAACCGCTGTTCCCTCTGAATCAACACCTGTAATGATACGATGCGCCTGGTAATTGTAAGAGTTATCCTTAACAAATACACCTACGCTGGTATCTTCAATATTAATATTCGAATAAGTATCAACCCATTTCTGTATTTCACTTAACTTTCGTTCCTTATTATATCCCGAATGAAAGAATTCCGGGCTTAAGGTTGCTGCATATCCCGTGATATTTTCTGTCTCGATTGCAGAATTCTGCTGAGCAACCAGTGCTGTTACTTTCTCTGCTACTGAATTCTCTACGTAAACAGAAGGTTTTCCACTGGCTTTATTATAGGCTGCCTTCGAGTAAAGACCTACCGGTCCTTCATACCATCCACCGCCGCCGCTGGAATTACACATACGGATTGCAATCGTATTGCTCCCTCCATAATTAAGTAAGCTGGTATCAAAATTATAGACACAGTTTACGTCCCAAGGATTCGACCCATCGTAGACACCGACGGTTCCGGTGTATTTATAGCCAGTATTACCTACCAGCGTGCCATTGAGATAGACTTCATTGGCTTCATCAAACTTACCTATCGTTAATAGCAGGTCTTCTTTTGGAAAACTTGCAGATAAGTCAAAGGTTCTGACATACCAGGCATAGCAAGCTCTGTTAGAACTTCCATTCAGGGAAGCGGAGAAAGTTGAGGTCCACCATCCGATTGCCGGTTGAACCACATCCCACTGCGTATAAGTGCTTGGTACGATATTTGCGATCTGATCCAGATCCACTACTGTAGTGTCATTTGCTGAATAATTCTTATAAGCATTAAAATACCAATCACCCATCAAGTCAACTAACTGTTCATCATCCGCAGTTCCTGTCTGCTGAACGCGAATCAATGATTGTCTGGAAATCTCAAAACTCATACCCTGCACCTTGGCTTCTACCACTACCGTTGTATTAATTCCAGGTGCCATATCACTTCTGTTTAATATAATGGTATTCATCTTCGGTGTTCCAATTATCATATCAGTATAGGCAACCTGTTGGGAGGCTAGTATTGCTCCGCTATTCGGATCAATCATCGATACGGTAACCTCGACTGCCGGTATTACGGAGGTATACTGCTGAAGAACATCGGTAAGTGTCAGCGTGATAACCGCATCAATTGTATTCTTTGATGCTGTCACTGCCTGCGGACTTAAGGTAACCGTTCCTGTTATTAAGTTTTTAGCAAAAATTTTGCTGAAGCGATTAAGAGATCTTCCTAACGCCTCCAGATAAAAAGCAGCATTCCCAATTCCATCTCGAACCGAATATTCTGCATAGGTTGTATCTGGAGTAGCATAAGCCTGCCACTGTGTTCCATAGTATGGATTTGTCTTCTTCATCAAAGTAGAGCCGATATCGATGGAAGCTCCACTGATGGTAATCGCAGACCCGCTTACAACAATCGCCGATCCGCTAGCTGTAGTAAGACTGTCACCGTTTGCTGCATCAATGTAATAGTATTTACTTATCATTGTTGCACGAGAAAGACTTGCGATAGCTGTATAGACCGAACCTTTACTCGTCCAAATGTTATCGGTAAAATTTCCGATATGGCTTCCTACCGCTTTGAATAATGCAGCACTTGTACTGTCTAGCAGTGCAGCCGCATATGCCATATATCCGCCAACCCCAACACCCAGAATACCGCGGTAATTGGCATCTTTTATGACATTATATTTGCTCTCCACATCTGCCACAAGCGATGGGAGCAGACCTGTAAAATCATCTGTTGCTTCATAACTTGGCATAATGATGATCATATCCAGCACTTGATTGCCAGACATAAGCTCGCCCAGTCGTGTAGTGATTCCATCCGTTAGATAACTGCTAGATGATAGTCCATCCTGCGGCATGAGATACACGCTTGGGTACTTCACTGCTGATGCCTGATCATAACCCACCGGCAGATATACCTGATAGGAATGTCCATCATATACCTGATCCTCAACCCCTGCCACTGTTACGGGCGCCCCATAGGTTGTAGAAATCGGTAAACATAACGTTGTAATAAGAACGATGGATAATAAAACTGAAATTAACTTTTTCAAAAAAATACCTCCTCTTTGATAAATAGTCTCACACGCTGCCACAGAACGGCATCATGTTAAGTTTGTGAGCTTATTATATGCAATCAGAAGTTTTATATATATGTAAATTCCAAAGTTTAACTAGTATAATCCGAAGTTTTTTGTTACTATTTATGGTATTTATGTGTTGTTTCCTTCAATAATCATACAATTTGTACAATGATGACATGGTATCTTTATGACATCAAAAAAGAAGGATTTCAAAATATATAGTGAATTCTGAAAATCCTTCTTTCTTACCTATGAATAAAAATGAGTTTTTAATTGAAATACCTCTGTATTTCACTCAATTCAAATCTTCTTCCATAGAAATGTTACTGCATTTTTTATTAACCCTGATTTTACTTTCCGAAACGAATAACCCCGTAAGCGCTAATATCATTCCCATCACCATGATCCAAGTTATTTTTTCATGTAAAACGATTACAGAGGTTACAACCGTAATCACCGGCACCATATAGATGTAGATACTGGTCTTGACTGCTCCAAGCAATCGGACTGCTACATTCCAGGTCACAAAACAGAGTGCTGATGCCCCTAGTCCAAGAAAAAGAATATTGAATAAATACACTGGATTTGCAAAACGCTCCAGTCCTAATCTAAAGTCAAACAAGAATAAAGTTGGTACCATAAAGAGAATTCCATAGGTAAAAACGCGACGTGTGGTTTGAATCGTGTTATAGCCATAAGCGCTGATTTTACGTGTCAGGATGGAATAGCAAGCCCATACGACAGCGGCGAGTACCGCCAGTATATCTCCGAGAGGATTTAGCTGAAACACTCTGCTGCCATTAAAGCTAATCAGGCAGATGCCAATCATTGCTACCAAGAATCCTAGAAAAAAGTTCACTTTCAGTTTTTCTCCTTTCAAAAAGAAGTGTGCCAAAACTGCAGTAAAAAATGGGGCAACGGATATGATAACTCCGACACTTGAGGCCATAGAATAGGTCAGTGCAATATTTTCCAACAGATAATACAGCGTTACTCCACATAGCCCGGCGAATGCAAATGTGATTTCATGCCTTTTATCGGTTACCTTGAGTCGGTGCGGGTACACAATGACAAGCACCGCCAGTCCCAAGAGGAATCGAAAAAACAGTATCTCTATGGGTGCGAAATCCACCAACAGGATTTTAGTAGATATAAAGGTGGTTCCCCAGATGAGGATAGTGATGAAAGCTGATAAGTGACCAGCTGCATTTTCTTTCTGTGCCATGATTTTCTCCTATGAATGTCTTCTCTGTGCTATTTATTATCCTCCGAAAAAATATTCTGATACTGCTTCGGGGTCAGTCCGATAAAGTTCTTAAAATATTTTGTAAAATGGCTTTGATCTGTAAATCCAGCTTGTCCAGCTACTTCAATCAGTGCAACGCCCTGCTCTAATAATTTCCTTGCATAATTGATACGAATCGTCTCTAAATACTGATAGGGTGTCGTTCCCATTTGACGGGTAAAGTTCCGTAATAATGTATACTTATTCAATACCGCGATTCGGCTTAATTCGTCAAGGCTGATTTGTTCCGCAAAGTTCTTATCGATATAAGCACATGCCTTTTGAATGTTATCACTCACCTCGAGAGGCTGGCCTAGTTCTGCCTTTGTATAATTGGCAAGGAGCTGCGCAATCAGAAAATAATAAGCTTCTTCTTTTTGAAAATTCTCTCTCTCTTCCATCAGCATCTGGTGAAACTCCCGGAGAAGGAGAACCTGTTCGCTTCGGTAAGCCACCGGTTCAACAAATTCAGGCAGATAACTATGTCCTGTGATTTCAAGCACGGTTTGTCTTAGGATCTCCGGTTTTATATTAATACACCGATAATCTAATGTTCGATTGTCAATCTGCTCGCAGGTGTGATTATCCAGCGGATTGAACAGTAGCAGATCTCCGGTGCCGACCATATACTCCTTATTCTTACAGGATAAATGCCGACTGCCGCATTCAATAAATCCTATGACATAATGCTCATGAAAGTGGTTCGGGAATTTCTGCATAATCCCTTTAAATCGATATGCCTCGATACCGAGTTCTTCATCAAATCGTACTGTGCGTTCTTCTGGTTCCACCTGTCCACCTCCTCTGTTTGATCATCAGTATATCACTGATCTATTCCAATTTCTTGTATGATATTGACTAAAAAATAAAACATGATTGTCCTTGATGGCATTCATGTTTTATTTTAATCCGTTTAATCTAAAAACTATATTCTCTACCGGCTTCTTCAATACATCGTATTCCCTACAAAATAATAATAAATCCCCTGTGTTTTGATTGGTCCATAGTGTATCCCATCCGTTAGTCCATTATCTCTGATGACCCACATGTTGTCCGGGGTCATGTCCGCATCGCTGCTGTTCATTCCTAAAAACGAATTTACTGTAATCCAGGATACTTTGCTGCTTAAGCTATTTTTCAGCTTCTCATTAAAATCCTGTATTCCCTTCACAATAAGTCCACTATCTATTTGGGTTACGTTCGCTCTATCTATTTTTCCGTAAAAATCAAAGATCCGTTGTATATCTACATAGCCCGTTTCTACTACAATTACGCGACTGTCGGACCATTCACCTTCTGCAAGGCTGTTAATCTCACCGGCATATAACTCCCAGCTGTTTCCACCTAGATCAGCATGATTATAATCATTTACCCCAAGCCAGAGGAGAATGACATCGCCCGGTTCTCTTATATTATTTACCTGCTCGATTCCCGTATTCAGAAACCATTCATATCCTTCTCCGGCTTTTGCAATAAATTCAGTATCCACGCAGGTTGATACCCATTGGCTCATATTATTAATCCGGGAATCTCCCACTAGAATTAATTTACTGCTTTCGTCTGCTGGTTCTGTGTCTGAGTGCTGAGAACTGCTCTTCCAGTTTATCACAGTATCCACCGTCGGTATCGCAGCTACAATTCCATAAGCACTATAGCATAGGACCCCGTCATATCCTGCTGATACATATTTTGCAGCTTCCCCTGCATCATAAAACTGATAATTAATCATACCCTGCAAGGAACCTGCATCTATCAGATTCCATCTGTATTTGAGACTATTAAAAGCTTTGTATTCTGCCTGTAATATAAGCGAACAAGAGCTGCTGCACCGGAACGAATATTCTGTCTTTCCTTTGGTATACGCATTATACCGGTAAATACTTTTCTGAATGGTGAATTTGCTTCCGATGTAATTGGTGTAGGTAAACCCAAGCGCTTTGGAAATCGCCTTAGCCCTGACCATCAGATTTCCCTCCGGAGAAGTCTCAACCAGATGCTCATATTTAGTCCATCGTCCGCTCAGGTTCTGGACAAGGACCAGATAATTATCCTCCACTACTACCGCTGCAACTGCCGTTGCTTTTTTAGGTTGTAAATTGCTATCCATCATTAGCATACTTAAAATCAGAATGCAGCATATGATGATTTGTTTAAAGCGTATCCGTATACTGATTTTATTTCTTTCCATGATGTCTCCTCCAGCTACTATTCCTATTTCATTATTAATATTTCACGATACTATTTTATGGCATCTTCACACACAATATGCTTATTTTTATTAATCGTCTTATTTGCATACATGATTTTATCTGCCAGGTTAACCATTTCTTTCATATTAATACTTGGTGTTACATAATCGCAGAAAGCTCCCATACTGACTTCAATATTGTATTCTTTCTTCGAAGTCTTATTGTATTGTTCTATATAATAATCCACTCTGGTAATAAAAGAATTTACCGCCGACTCACCGTTGTCGTCAATCCCAATGACTAAGAATTCATCGCCGCCAATTCGTGCACAGATTTCATTGCTCATACAGCAGCTCTGAAATCCATTGGCAATCACTGTAAGAATAATATCGCCCTCTGTATGCCCATACTGATCATTTACTTCCTTCAAATTGTCTAAATCCGCCATAATAATGTACAGTTTCTTCTTCTGTTTGGTTGCATCGGCAATCATAATCGGAATGTGCTGCTCGATACCTCTTCTATTATAAATACCGGTAAGTACATCGCGAAAGGAGGAACTGTATAATTTACGATGAGTACGATTGAATTCCAATGCATTCATGACATTTCTAGACCAGTTGCGATAGGTAATATCAAAGACGTCTATCTTCTCCCCATAGGATAATACTGCGTATCCAATACAATTATCATTAAAATGTATTGGCGTGAAATAATATGCCTTCGGCTTTTCTCTCTCTTTCCACAGATCCGGCAACATCTCTTTCACGTCAAAGGTAACCTCGCCACTGACATATTCCGTATTTTCCTGCGCAAGTGCCAATGTCATCTTATCCGTATATCCATTCTTCAGGGCAGTCTCAGCTTCCACGCTGTAATTATTGGCACTACCGTCCCAGTTATCACAAAGGCAGAGGTAGTAATCCGAATAATCCTTCACTAAATATAAATAATAGCAGAATTTAGCAATACATTCACTTAAGCTGGTTGCAGTCGTAAGGGCTTCCGTCATATAACTGTCCAGCAGCTGCTTATAATTGTCTGCTTTTTCTTTCAAGCGAATAATTCTATGCCGTTTAACATAATCAATATCCCTGCAGCCACAGCTTTGACCAATTTCAAGTCTTCCCGGATGAATTTCACTGGGCATCGGCTTTGTCCCTGTCATCATGCGAGTGAGTTCACAGACAGCTTCCATCCCAGTCTGTTTTACCGGCGGTGAAAATGTAGTAATCGAGGTAAGACAGGTCGCTGCTTCTTCTGTTGCATCATATCCGGTCACAGCAATGTCTTCCGGAACACGTAATCCGCGTTTCGTGAGTTCATTGACCAGCCCGATCGCCATATGATCATTGATGCATACTACTGCCTCTGGTTTTTCTACCTCTCCCCGAATGATTTTTCGTGCAAGACGTTGTCCTCCGGTATACCAGAAATCACCGTCATAGAATATTCTGCTTTCCTCAATCGCAATATCATGCTTTTTCAAAGCATCCTTATATCCATTCACTCTGGTATAAGTCGAGATATAACCTGCATTGCATGCCAGACAGAATATATTCTTATATCCATGAACTTCAATTAAATGGTTTGTAATCTGTTCTATCGGATCTCTGTCCTTCGTATTAATATTCGGATAGTACTTTGACTCCAGATCCAAATAAAGGACCGGGCATTTGCATTTCGTAAGCAGTAACTCTTCGATGTCCTCGCGAAGATGCTCCAGCATCATCGTGATAGGTGCAACAATGATTCCGTCAAAATGATCAAAATTCATCAAGTTATAAATATTCTTCTCCCCGGTTTTATATTCCGGAAGTCCCGTGTCTTTGATTAATGTAGAAAAAATAGCTACATCGTAATCAAGGGCATAACATTGTGAAATAATGCCCTTCAATAGTTTTTGCTGATAGATACCCTCAACTTCAGAAATAATTATGCCAATCAATTTTCGCTTTTTCAATTTACGATTCAGCCCCCATCAATAGTATGTCTCAATTAATACTCCCGCTTTTATTATACCTCTATTTATGTCAAAATAATAGTCCATATTACCTATATTAATTAAATATTTACTTATATTTTTCTAATATTTCTCTAATATTTCTATATTTTACTCCAGGCATTCGGTGAGTGAGCTTTTATTGATCAGCTTAAAACTATTACCATAGAAATCGATTAATCCCTCATCCTTCATTCTTGCCAGTTCCCTCGACATCGCAGTTCTTGATACATTAAGGTAATCCGCCAGTTCCGTGCGGTTAAGCACCACTTGAAACATGTTGCTTTTTCGCTCTAGGGATTCATTCAGGAGATAGCTGGCTATCTTCTCCCTCATCCCTTTTAAAGTCAACAATTCCAATTTCTGATTCAGTTTCACGTTCTTCTCGCCTAGAACCATCATCATATTCTGAATCAGGTCAATGTGAAACATACAGCTGTTACCACAGGTATTGATTACTTTCTCATAAGGAACAAATAATATCTTAGCTTCCTTATTCACACGGACAGTGACCGGTGATATATTCTTTGCCGTGCATACAATACCTTCTGCAAACATATCTGATTTTTCAAGAAATGCCACGATATGCTTATTGCCGGCCAGACTTTCTTTCATGATTTCAATCACTCCAGAGAGAACAATTCCAACGGTATGCACTTCATCTCCAGCAAAAAAGATGTATTCTTCCTCCTGAAAACTTTTCACCTGTGCATTCAGGCATTTCAGCAAAAGCGGGAGGTCTTTCTCACTTATCCTGCGAAATAATACGCACTCTTTGATTGCCGGATAATACTTTTCCATATTTTCTTCCATAACAAAACCCAAGCCTCTCTCTACCTGCAAACTTTAGGCCGCAGGCACAAATTTACGAGTGAAGATGCTCTTTCTTCACTCTAATCTCCTTACGTGTCAAAATTAAGCTAATTTGAGATAAATTTACCAAATAATAATTTATTATTTATCTGCCGTATAATTGAAATAAAGCTAGCTTCTTTGATTTTTGCAATTGTAGCTACAGCTACACTTTTATTATTTTATCTGTATTATACTCACCTTAGTCACATGAAGTCAATCTAAATTATCAACATACAAAAACGAAAATAAAATTTTGGAGGGTATCATAATGGAAAACAAAATGTTTTGTTATCAATGTCAAGAAACAGCAGGCTGCACGGGATGTACACAGGCAGGTGTCTGCGGCAAATCACCTCAGCTTGCAAATATGCAGGATTTATTAATCTATGTAACCAAAGGCTTAAGCGCAGTAACCACAGCACTTAAAGCACAGGGAGAAGAAATCTCTGCGGTAGTCGATCACTATGTAACCATCAACTTGTTTACAACGATTACAAACGCTAACTTTGATGACGAAATTTTCTATCAGAGGGTACTTGAAACTTTAAACCTCAAAAACGATTTATTAAAGAATGTTGCAGATGCTTCCACCCTTCCTGCTGCAGCTTTATGGTCCGCATCCACAAGAGATGAATTAGAACAAAAAGCAGCTACCGTAGGTGTTCTTGCAACCGAGAATGAAGATGTTCGAAGCCTTCGCGAATTAGTAACTTACGGACTCAAGGGACTTGCTGCTTACCTTAAGCATGCCAATGAATTAAACTTTGACAACGCCGAAATCAGTGCCTTTACCCAAAGAGCGCTTGCTGCCACCTTAGACGATACCTTAAGTGCGGATGCCTTAGTTGCCCTTACCTTAGAAACCGGTAAATTCGGTGTCGACGGTATGGCCTTACTTGATCAAGCAAATACCGAATCATATGGTAATCCGGAAATCACCAAAGTTAATATCGGCGTCGGAACGAAACCTGGAATCTTAATCTCCGGTCATGATTTAAAGGATTTAGAGCAGTTACTTGAGCAGACCAAAGGCACCGGCATTGATGTATACACTCACTCTGAGATGCTTCCGGCTCACTATTATCCTGCCTTCAAGAAATATGATAACTTCGTAGGCAACTACGGAAATGCATGGTGGAAACAGAAGGAAGAATTCGAATCCTTCCGCGGACCGATTCTTATGACGACCAACTGCGTGGTTCCTCCAGCGCTTTCTTATAAGAACAGACTCTTCACCACCGGTGCTTCCGGTGTTCCAGGTTGTGTTCATATTGAAAAAGATGCAGACGGACACAAAGATTTCTCCCAGATCATAGAATTAGCCAAACTCTGCGAAACTCCAGTAGAGATTGAGCACGGTGAAATCATCGGTGGTTTTGCTCATAACCAGGTGTTCGAATTAGCAGGCCCAGTAGTTGAAGCTGTCAAATCAGGTGCTATCAAGAAGTTCTTCGTTATGGCAGGCTGTGACGGCCGTCAAAAATCAAGAAATTACTATACCGATTTCGCTAATGCCCTGCCAAAAGATGCCGTAATCTTAACTGCCGGCTGTGCTAAATACAGATACAACAAGTTAAACCTCGGCGACATCAACGGAATTCCAAGAGTACTTGATGCAGGTCAGTGTAATGACTCCTACTCCTTAGCGTTAATCGCCCTCAAGTTAAAAGAAGTATTTGAACTTGAAGACATCAACGAACTCCCGATTGCCTACAACATTGCATGGTATGAGCAGAAAGCAGTCATCGTACTTCTTGCCTTATTATACTTAGGCGTGAAAAAGATCCACTTAGGACCTACCTTACCAGCTTTCTTGTCCCCTAATGTTGCGAAGATATTGATTGAAACCTTTGGTATTGCCGGAATCGGTTCGGTAGATGACGACATCAAATTATTCATGGCATAGTGTGAAGAAAAACCATCTTCACGCAAAAGAACTCCAACATGAATTCCATTGGAAATTCATGTTGAATTTCTTTCAGGTATTGTATGTATTATTGAAACGCCTACTTCCCCCTCTTTATTAATATAGATAACTCCCCCCGCACCGTAGAAGGAACCCTGTATAATGGATAGTTAAAAGAACTTTTTAACTAAAAATTATTGATAGGGTTCCTTTTACTATGCAGGCGGTGCAGTTTCTTCTTTCCTACCATCCATCTCAATCACCCATTGGTGCGTCTTAATATGAAACTTGATATGAATGGTCTGCAGACAGCCGCTTTGCATAATATTGCAGCAAAAAAGCATCACCGGAATCCCCGCATAATTCTCCTCGCGGCTGAATACGATATTCTCAATCTTATAAGTTTCCAGAGCATGATTCTCATCCTCCAAGCGAATGAAGTTTGGCTTAATCTTGCCCTGCACATTAAAGGTTGCTATTACATCCACAGGCATGTGATTCATTACTTAATCCCTTCTCCATAATTCGGCTTACGTTTCTCCGGAGGAATTCCCCCGGACATATGATAAATCGGGTTGTTCAAGAAAATTGCTCTCTTAAT
>JBASOB010000372.1:0-3484 GCA_049657865.1 Mobilitalea sp. | reverse complement strand
GGTGTGGAGACAATGGAACAGGTGAATTTCCTGAAAAAAAATAATTGTGATATGGCTCAGGGATATTTGTTTTATAAACCGCTTCCGATGGAGGAGTTTATAAAACTAATTGATTGATCATGTAATTTTATATTATTTGAAACCATATATTAATAATTTAATAAAATCATATATTGATAATTTGTTAGAAATCATATAATAATATTTAATAGAAATCATATAATGATATTTTAGTAGAAATCATATAATGATATTTTGTTAGAAAACATATATTGATATTTTAATAGAAACAATTAATACTAAATAAAAATAATTATACTTTTTATCATAATAATTCCAAAAATACTGCAACCTTTTTGTAGTCTCAATCGTTTAATCTATGTAGTGGGTAATATTGGATAGGATTGAGGGGGATTTTGATGAAAAAGATAGTTAAGCGTTACCAGATTAGCAAATTCAATCGTTTTACGAATGGTTTGATATTTGCAGTGATAGCAATCATAGCACTTTCGCTCTGCCTGATTGATATTGTTAATAATAATTCTTCACAAACTGCTGTTATTCTACCATTTGGTATTGCAATTATCAGCATGTTATTTGGTTTTTATGCCATGTTTCGAAATAATACTGTAATAAAAGAAATACAATCTTAGTGCAGAAAGTTCACTTTTCTATTCGATTATATCGAATATTTGTCGATTGAACTTTCATATCAATTTTGCTTTATAGCCCATATCTGCTTCTAATAATCATACTGAAGATTTAAAAATCAGGTGTTATAATTTTTCAAAATATCAATAATTGCTTTATTTTGAAGAGTTTTTGCTCTTGACGGATGATATATCACGTCATATACTATTAGCATAAATAGTAATATATCAGTTGAAATTAAAGTAAAGATAGCGTGAAGAAGAAGAGAGAAAGGCATGGTGATTTTATATGGCAAAAGTAATTACAATGGGTGAAATTATGCTTCGTCTTTCAACACCCGGATATCAAAAATTTATTCAATCCGATTGTTTTGATGTATGTTATGGTGGCGGAGAGGCAAATGTAGCTGTTTCATTGGCAAATTATGGCCATGAAGCTTATTTTGTGACGAAAGTTCCACAGAATCCAATCGGTGACAGTGCAGTTGCTGCACTTAGAAAATACAATGTAAATTGTGATTTTGTTGCACGCGGGGGAGAAAGACTAGGAATCTATTACTTAGAAACCGGAGCTTCTATGCGAGCTTCTAATGTAGTATATGACCGAGCACATTCTTCCATAGCGGAAGCTGTTCCTTCTGATTTTGATTTTGATGCTATCTTTGAAGGCGCTGACTGGTTCCATTTTACCGGTATTACACCTGCTATCAGCGATAAAGCAGCACTTCTTACAGAAGAAGCATTGAAAGCTGCAAAGCGCCTTGGTATTACAGTATCCGTTGATTTAAATTTCCGTAAAAAATTATGGTCTTCTGAGAAAGCACAGAAAATCATGTCTGATTTAATGCAATATGTTGATGTCTGCATCGGTAACGAAGAGGATGCCGAAAAGGTACTTGGTTTCCATCCCGGCAAGACAGATGTTACCAGTGGAGAATTAGAATTAGCCGGCTATCAGGATATTTTTGAACAGATGATGAAGAAATTCCATTTTAAATATGTGGTCAGCTCCCTAAGAGAGAGTTATTCAGCCTCAGATAACGGCTGGTCAGCCTGTATTTATGATGGTCAGAAATTTTATCATTCTAAGAAATATGAGGTTCGTATCGTTGACCGTGTCGGCAGTGGAGATTCCTTTGCAGGCGGTTTAATCTGCGGTTTACTTGATGGTAAATCCATGGAATCGGCTCTTGAATATGCCGTTTGCGCATCCGCATTAAAACACACCATCCCTGGTGATTTCAATTTAGTATCCAGAGCTGATGTAGAGGCTTTAGCAGGTGGCGATGCTTCTGGCAGAGTTCAGAGATAAAGTTCTGATATCTAAGAAGAATAAAGCCTAATAGAATTAAGTCTAAGCAAAATTATCGCTAAGTTAGATTAAAACCAAATGGAATTTAAACTTAACAGTATTAAAGGTAATCTGAATTAAGATTAAGCAAGAATAATACGGCGTAGGATGAAAGAAATGAATATTAGGATACCTATAAGAACAACACTAAAAAAGTGTATTGCTTATAGGTATTTTTTGAAAATATCGTTAATTCCTGTAATCGTTTTAATGAAAAAACAGACGTTTTTTCAGCCAAACTTTCATTAAATGGGTAAAATAAGACTTGATTATTTTATGCTTAGCTATTATCATTAGACTTGTCTTGAAAATCTGATAAATATATATGGAGGAATAATTACATGAGAAGAATAAGAAAGCCAAAAGTTAAGGCTAAACACAACAGTGAGGTTAAATTATTTGATTCGAAGGATACCATGATTAAAGCTATTATTGGAGTAATCATTGTACTTATATTAATAATTGTAATGATGCTGGTAGAACAAAATGATGGTAAATTTACAATTAAGAATAATACTGATTTGAAGCTGGAATACGTGAACACCTATTTCTCAGCATTAGGCGAAGATAACACAACTGAATTCATGACATTTGAAGCAATTGAAGCAAACAAATCCAAAAGCAACGTAATAGCAGATTCCATTAACTTTTTGAATACAGAAGCTGAAATAATTATTAAATTCAAGTATGAAAATTATGAGGAAACCACGATTAATGCAGGATCTTTCAATAACACCTTCTCCGGCAGCATCAAAGTCAACTTTAATTCTACAGAAGATTCTGATATGATTCAAGTAGATGTAGTCGTGAAAAATGGTTTAATACCAGATTCACAAGTTGATTGTGACGAAGAATATGATGTTAGACTCAGCGATGGTTATGTATTTGAATAAAAAAGAGCATCTTCACATAGCAAATTTATACTGACGTCCCAAATTTGTAAATTTTGAAAGAATGGAGACCGGATTACTATGATAAAATTATTTGATAAAGGCGTTTATCTGTTAAATGGTAAAGAAATCATCGAAGACAATCAGGATGTAGCGGCTAATATTAAGTCAAAAACAGGCATCACCCTTTCAAGCAAAGAAATTGCCAAAAAAGGTACCATATCCTATGATATCTTAAGCAAGCATAATACCTCTGATGATGATAAGAAATTAAAGATTAAATTTGACAAATTGACTTCTCACGACATAACCTTTGTCGGAATCATCCAAACAGCGAGAGCCAGCGGACTAGAGAAATTCCCGGTTCCTTATGTGCTTACAAACTGTCATAATAGCTTATGTGCGGTTGGTGGTACCATTAATGAAGATGATCATATGTTTGGCCTTTCTTGTGCCAAGAAATATGGTGGAATTTATGTTCCTCCTCATCAAGCAGTCATCCATCAGTATGCTCGTGAAATGCTTGCTGCCGGCGGTAGTATGATTCTTGGTTCTGACAGCCATACCCGTTATGGTGCACTTGGTACTATGGC
>JBASOB010000371.1:0-5973 GCA_049657865.1 Mobilitalea sp. | reverse complement strand
GTATACAGCAAATAGCACACCAGGTGGCATCTGTTGTCTGAACCCAATTATTTTTTTCCTTATGTATCTATGTTCGATAATTCCATGTAACTCTAAAATAAAATGAAGATCAATCGGTCTTTTCTCTTCTCTGCATTTCTCAAGATATGATAGCGCATCCCAATAATTGATAACTTCACTTTCTGCATCAATTTTTGTTTTTTTCCCTTTTTCAGTGATAACCCGCTCAGCCTGATCGTAAGAAAGCACATTACCCTCAATACTTGTAGAAAAATGTGTTTTCTTCATTTTGGCTTTATACATCATCTCCTGCTTAATCCTTGTCGGTAAGTATAAATATTCCAATTGTGTTTTATATCTTTCAATATAAATCAAGTCATTAACAATGTCATTTGTATACTTAAATTTAGGTTCAAACATATCTCACCTCCAAGTGTAATATAAATAATTGTAGCATACTTATTCCTTATTGCATACTATATAGTTCCTTATTAGTTCCTTATTCATTCCTTATTCGCTCCTTATTATCATCTTTTAGTTCATTATTTATTCGGAGCATTTGCGGTAATATTATTATTTATTTTATTGGTATGGCGAATTTTCATGACATCGTAGCTTTTCTTTCCTTGCCTACCACTATATTACAATATTCAACCGCTTATTTTTTATTGCGTTATGTATTCATAGACATCTTCCCTCACCGCGGTCTCCAGCTGATAAGTGATCTCCACTGCTTTCTTATCCGTATTCTTCATAATGATTGGCTTTGGACTGCCGATCGCATTTATTTCACCAAGAAAATAGAATTCCTTCGACAAATTGTCATCTTTATTTTTCCTCACGAACAGATAAATTTTGGTTCCATTTTCTTTGGCCTGATAGATATGCTGTACATCTTTTGAGTCCGGAGTCCTTGATTGTTTTGAAAGAGCGATTAACCGTGAAGTTGACAAGAAGCGGTCCTCATATTTGATAGAATCGTTAATTGAGTCATCTTTGTTGTAATTAATAAATACCGGGAAGGTATTGGTACCTTCATCATATTTATAGCCGCCAATATTCTGCGCCACGATATTTTTATCCCAATCAAGTAGTTTGCAGACATCTTCATAGGTATACTTCTGATAAAGCTCAAAATTAGTTTCTTTGTAAGTGTTGCTGTAAATATTACGATATCTCTCAATTCCGAACTCAATCAATTCATCCAGAAGATTGATAAACGGAACATTCTGAATTGCCTTCTGAAAAGTAGTTGTAGCTTTGTAATCCTCACCGTCTTTTTCAAGAAATATACTATTTTCGAATTTCTTTTTCCCGATTTCATTGGTTACAAATTCATTCCTTAGGACGCTTGCTACATTCGTAATCGTTTCACCGGAAAATTCCTTGCCATATTCATTTTTCAGATCCTCCGCAACCATATTCATGATTCCATACTGATAATGAAGTAATCGCTTCAGCACCTGTAGTTCATGAATTCTTTTACCACTAGCAATTTTCTGTGATATAAAAGCCAGCATTTCTTCTTGAACTGCGGTGAGTTTAATTTTATAATCCGCTTCATATTTCTTAAGAAAACTATGATACGAGCCAAGACTCTTATTTTCAAATATCCGCATTACATCGATTGAGCCATATTTCTCAAAGTCTTCCAGCTTAGGAATGTGCCCCAGCATGTTTTTCAGGTTCTGATATTCTTCTTTAATCAGCTTTACATCGCTGAAATTTGCCACATCAATATTCGCATAAATCCTTTGTTTTGCTACAGAGTCAAAATTCACCGTGGAACAGCCCGGTATCACTCGATTACCTTCCGCAATGTATTTGCGAATGGTATCCTTGTTATAGGTTCTATCGCCAGACAAGGCAATCGGTATTAAGAAATTCTTCTTATAATTTCCGATAAAATCGATTACGACAACGTACTCTTTATCCTCATGTTTACGCAGTCCACGTCCTAGTTGCTGGATGAAGATGATAGACGACTGTGTCGGCCTCAGCATAACAACTTGGTTAATAGATGGGATATCAACACCTTCATTGAAGATATCTACTGTGAAGATGTAATCAAGACCATCTTCTCTATCTGTCTGTTCCAATCTGTCAATCGCTGTTTCGCGCTGTTCCTGAGAAGCATCACCGCATAGGGCTATCGTCTGGTAGCCTCTCTGGTTGAATAATTTCGATAACTCTTTGGCCTCCTCCTGCCTGCTGCAGAATATGAGTCCTTTTACCCTCTCTCCGGAGTATCCATAGAATTCAAGCTTTTCAATGATATTATTTACCCGGATATCCGATACGAGTCTCCGAAAATCCGTAAGATCATCTATGATCTCGCCCTCAATCGTCAGCTCACTAATTCCAAAATAGTGGAAAGGACACAGCATATCTTCTTCCATTGCTTGCTGCAATCTTATCTCATAAGCAATATTATAATCGAATAGTTCGAATATGTTATATCCGTCCGTTCTTTCCGGAGTTGCTGTCATCCCCAGAAGGAATTTCGGTTTGAAATGGTTCATTATCTTATGATAGCTCTCTGCTCCTGCTTTATGTGTTTCATCAATAATAATATAATCAAAATAATCAGGTGCAAATTGACTTAGAATATAGTCCTTCGACATCATCTGTACCGTTGAGAAGAGATAATCCGAGTCCATGTCTCTTGACGAACCCGAGAGAAAGCCAGTCCTTATACTGTCACCGAATACATCCTTGAAACTATCCTCTGCCTGATTTAGAATCTGTTCTCTATGAACAAGGAATAATAGCTTCTTCGGATTGTAATTTCTTGCGTCAAAGGCAGACAGGTAGGTTTTACCGGTACCCGTCGCACTAATCAGAATCGCCTTATCTTTTTTATTCTCACGAAGCTCATTCAGATTACGAACTGCCTCTATCTGCATTTTATTTGGCTTTAATATATGTTGTTTTAGCCGAATAATCTTATGCTCTATAATTTTCCGGTGTTGTTCTTTATATATTTCGCTATATTCCTCAATCCATGGTAAAGTCAGAGGATCTGCCGATTGCCACATAGTACCGAATTCACTCAAAGTCTCTTGGATCAATTCCCCATTTTCAAGTGAAGTGATTTTAAGATTCCATTCTTTTGTTTTCTTTAAAGCGGTCTGAGTAATATTAGAACTGCCTACTATTAATGTATATTTCTCTTTATCTTGAAATATATATCCTTTTGTATGAAATTTTTCTTTGGTACATACCCGCACCTCAAGATTAGGGAAGGTTAAAAGTTTTTTTAATGCCTTCGGTTCATTGAAGCTTAGATAATCCGTAGTAAGAATTTTCCCTTTGATACCCTTTTCTTTCAGTTCTTTCAAGGTTTCTATTAGGACCGTGATTCCGCTCATTGTAATAAATGCAACTGAAAATATAAAATTATCACACTTAATTAATTCATTTGATAAGCTGCATAACACTGCACTCCCTTTTGTATGATCATTATACAGAAGCTTTGGACGTAAATCTTCATATGATTCTAAGCTGCTATCAATTAAGCTTGTGCTGACCGATGATATTATCTGCTCTGCTACACTACTCATTCGTTAACCTCCTCAGCGGATTCAACCCAAATCTCTCCAACTAGATCAAGTTTAGACCTAGGCAATGTCAATGTCAACCTTATTCCGGGTATCTTTTACTTCTCTAAAGCTATCTCAACACTTGCACGAAAAACTAATTGAAATTTAAGAAAGATTTAATTTGCAGATTCTTACATAGAGAAATATAATGTATAGGATAGTCACAATTATAACTAGAATTCAACTTTTAAGATGTTGTCCGAATTACCACAATATACACGAAACCAACAGGATGTTGTTCCTCAGCATCTCAAATACTCGAAAGAACAAGGAATGAGAACCTAAAGCCCCTAGAAAGGATGCATAGCAGACTATGAAGATGACAGAATTAGATGCAATTGAGATCAGGCAATCCAGACGCAGTTATCTGGACACTCCAATCGAGGAAGAAAATATTCAGAAAATACATAATTACATTAATGCCTACAATATGCGCGGTCATCTTTCGATTCAGTTTATCGAAGATGGCAGAGAAGCTTTTCAAGGTTTTAACTTAGGTTATGGTCTTTTTAGCGGAGTTCGAAGTTACCTTGCTCTAGTCGGCAATACTTCCGATCCATTTTTACAAGAGAAAATCGGATATTACGGGGAGCGCATCATTCTTAAATTAACCAAGCTTGGTCTTGGTACCTGTTGGGTTGGAGGAACCTTCGCTCGCAGCAAATGCCCGGCTGTCCTGCAGGAAGGCGAATCCTTAGTTGCCCTTATCACGGTAGGAAATGTTACCAGGCTTAAAACCCCAAAAGAGCAGACCATCTATAAGTTTATTCATCGCCATACCAAAGACTTTGATCGATTATTCACTTCCGACTCTGATGTCCCCGGCTGGTTTTTGATTGGTCTGAAAGCCATTCAAAAGGCTCCTTCTGCCATGCATAAGCAACCGGTACATTTACAGATAAAGCAGGACATCGTAACTGCATCAGTCAAGAAATATGATAGCCACCAAGCGATTGACCTCGGAATCGCCAAATTACACTTTGAAATATCCGTAGGTGGTAAGTTTGCCTTTGGTAATAACGCAGCATTTACAAAAAGCCGTTAAATTATCGTATCTATCACAAATCAAGGAGTATGTTCTTTACCCGAAAAATTAGGTAAAGTTCATACTCCTTGATTTTATTTGCTGCTTACTTATTTTCTTGTTTCTCTGTTAACTTCCTTACTTATTCAATGACTTACTAATTTACTATTTTATACTTATTTCATTCTTAACTAAAGATGTTTATCACTTTCATCGCCGTATTTCTCTCGTTACTACCCAATCATCTCATCATAACAATGGCAGATATCGGCTCAATCACGACTTCCGTACCTTTTATGGTCTCTAGAATCTGTGTACCCGCCTTATTTCCTTTGACATATACGTTCCATTCACCGTCTGGGATATGGATTGTTTTTGCAATATAGTTTGGATTGAAGCCGACACAGAATTCCTGTCCATTCGAATTCTTAATCAGGAAGGAAACTACATTCGGTTCTTCCCAAGGCAGAAATGTCAAACGCTTTCTGATTTCCTCTGCTTTGACCATTCGGAACGCATCATTTTCCTTACGTAGAACGATGAGTCCTTTATAGTAATCCACAACTTCTTTATTCTCGGTAACCAAATTCCACTTCAAGCTGTTGATGGAATCCGGAGAGCGATAGCTGTTATCGTCAAATGCAGTATTCGCTTCATTTTTTGGTTTACTTCTTAAGAATTCCTCGCCTGCCTGATAGAAGGGAATCCCCTGGCTTGTCAGGATAATTGCCGCGGATAGGCAGTTCATCTTGATTCGATCTTCTCTGCTTTCCCATGGATTTGATTGTGCCAGTTTATCCCACAAAGTGAAGTTATCATGTGCAGAGACATAGTTTATTGTCTGGGTAGGTTCTGCTGCCCATGGTGATTTAGAATATTTAACTCTTGCATAGTCTACGCAGTCATGACTTGTCGAAGCAACTACTCCAAATTTAATGGATTCTTCGAGTCCCCATTGACCATTCACATAACCACGTTCCGGTGCATTAAAGACGCTTCCTTTAATTGCATCTCGGATATTGTCGTTAAAGGCTGCAATATGCGAGTCCATTCTCATCATATTACATTTCATTGCACGCTCACCTTCCGGAAGCATACATAGTCCTCCCGTCCAGCCTTCGCCGTATACAAGAATGGTGGGATCAATTTCATTCAGTGTCAGCCTAATTTCATTCATCGTCTTGATATCATGAATGCCCATAAGGTCAAAACGGAAGCCATCGATATGGTACTCTTTTGTCCAATATAGAATAGAATCAATGATGAATTTACGAACCATCGGACGCTCTGAAGCGGTCTCGTTGCCACACCCGGAGGCATTGGAGAAGTTCCCGTCCGGTCCCATTC
>JBASOB010000370.1:0-25676 GCA_049657865.1 Mobilitalea sp. | reverse complement strand
ATGCCCATCAAGTGTAAGCGTTTCAAGGCGTTACCCTATCATTCCACTTATCAAATTATCAGTTCACAAACAACATGAACTGTTGCTTGTGCGTAGACTTCTTACCGCCTACGAACAAGTCGCACTCCCCCAGAAAGGATCGTCTAATTTGCCATTTGCCATTAAATCAAGATAAGTACATCCTGGAAGGTGTCCTTCTAATTCTTCTTCACTTGTAGCAGGTTTCAGAGTCCAGGTACCGCCTAGGTCCATTTTCAGCATATAATTTCCCCCCATAGATTGAGATTATAAAACTCATATCCATTGTATTTTATCAATTAATACAGTATAATAATTGTATGGATGTAATATAATTATCATAAAAGTGAGGTGACTTATGTCTCGTTATAAAGCAGAAAAAGCTGCAACGCAGATGTTGACGAGCGGATGCTTGCATCATTCCTATGAAGATGAGAAGAAGCTCTATAGCCATTTATTTAATTGTGAGCGCGAGGAAATCAATCGGATACTTAGTACCTCGGGGTTTGCTGGCATGTTCAATCTGTATGCGGATATTCTTGGGCCGAATCGCCTGAGAGGAACAAAAAACTCCGTAATCTGCATGCTCACACAAATCAGTCGTGAGGCAATTGAATACGGAGCGGATGCCGAATTTAGTTTTGCACTAAGTGATTATTACATTAATGAGTTAGAGAAACAAACAAGTGAACTGGCACTCCGTAATCTTGCTCATGAGATCCTGATGCATTATTATGATCTTGTTCAGCAGGAAAAAATGGGTCATTTCTCTCAGCCGATTGTTCGGGCAATCCGGTTTATGAACCGTAATCTGTTTGGAACATGTACGATAAAGCAAGTTGCAGAATATCTGAGCCTTGATCCTCATTATTTATCAGGTTTATTTAGGAAGGAAGTTGGAATCCCACCTTCTAAGTATATATGTCAGCAGAAGATGGAAGAAGCTGAAAAAATGCTGACCTTGTACGATTACTCTGTAGCGAAAGTTGCAGATATATTAGGGTATTATGACATTTCACATTTTTCCAGAGTTTTCAAAATATATTATGGAAAAGCTCCTTCTTCCTTACATAAGAGTACCTAGCAGATAAGTAAGGTTGTTACTAAGTAAATTCATATGTGATGTATTCACGATCCAGAAAGTACCTATGCCCTGCAAATCAATATCTATGCAATAATCGGTTCAAATCTGAGACGGATCTCAGGTAACTTCTTAATTACGGTATAATAGTTGGTTTGCCAGTCTATGCCTTGGGAAGGATCGTTCTCTCCGGAAGCAGGAGGTGCAAATAATCGAAGAGATAATTCACCTGCACAAGAAAGCGGTTTTTCGTAAAAAGCAGACATAAGGTCGATGGTTTTTACTCCGGGAGCCTTATAAAACCAAGTATCATTTAGCTGCATCATTAAGTTCAAGTCCCTGAGTTCCTCATCGAAGATTACTTCGGCAAAGATAGGATTCTTCTCAAACTGAAGTGGTAGAGAAATGCCGGTGGAATCTTCAGAACCACCCCAGCGAAGGGTTAGAGGGAAACTCACTTCGTCTTTCAAGCTCATTAATGGGCTGAAATAATCCTCATGGATGATATTCTTGTAGGTTTTTAAAGCCGGCTGCTCGATACCAACCGTTTTGTTATTCGGATCAGTAATCTCAAGGCCAAGTCTGCCGTCATCTCGGAATTGATAGAAAGTAAAACCGCTGAACCAATCAGCAGGCTCGTTCTTTAGCATATCACAGAAATCCTGAATCATTTGTGCCTGATCAAAAGGTCCTGTTACGTCACCATCTGCATTGAATTCGGACATCACCATCGGTTTTGTAACGCCGTTGTTTAGGAAGGTATAACGCTCAAAACTGCGTTTCGTTAAATCGTATGTTTTCTGGACAGAATCCCTCTTATGGCTGGTGCCTCCTTTTTCGGCAACATCATAAGGCCAACCCCAGTGGAGAGCCATATATTTATCGACGGACCAGATATCGGTGTTACGAACGGCTTCGGAAAATTCTGTTTCCTTTTCCATTTCCTCTTTCTCAAGATCCTCAATACCACCGATGCAGAGAATCGTCTGTACATTCGTAGCATATTCTTTGATGATTTTATAGAAACGAACATAGAAATCGGCTACCTCCTGATAAGTACAACGCTTGTTGAAGGAGAACCAGTTGCCGGTAGCCTCGTGATTTATGCGTAGAAACATACGGCCGTAGGTAGTCAGATCTTTTGCGATTGCAATCAGATGCTTATCAGAAACATGAGGGTCGACAGTCAGGGTAAGGAGAACGTCCTGCCCGTGTCGTCTTACATCTCTCATAAAAGTAAAAGGCTCCTCATTATAATTACCATTTAGCCCACCCTTATAGGTGAAATAATCATCATAGGGATAGTCCCAGGCAAATGCAACATCGGCACTTGCGTGAGCAATACTTGCACGAACCGGCCACCCCTTATCTAACGGGTAGTAGCAATACATTAAATTGACAGCTCTATGTGGTCTTCCTAGTTTGTGTAGAATGTAATCCTGATTCACATATTCCCCTCGTTCGCTGCCGTCACTTAAATCCACGGCACATTTTGCCGGTCCCATGTGAAGAGCGCAGGCTTTCCCCGAACTCATTAATTCTTCACTCATTGTTAAAATCCTCCTTATAATGATGAAATTGTAACTGTTCAGTACCTTCACAGTTACAGGGCATCAGCGATGCCTATGCACACAAAAGGTATAAAACCATCCATTTTGTCGCTGAAAACTCGAATCCACTACGTAATTCTCGGAGTTTTGAATCGTTACACTAAATTACTACATTTCTGTAGTAAATAATAACATAGGAAAAAACGCTTCGCAATGTAGTATACTACATAGTCGATGTCATTATTGCGCTGAAAAAGTGAGTGAAGGATATGGATATTGTACTAACCTATATGGCAGAAGGTTAACATTAGCTTTGTACGAACAGAACATGGCATCAGGAAAAACAATAGAATCTTGTACCAACAGAACATGGCAGCAGGAAAACCATAGAATCTTGTATCAACAGATATGGCAGCAGGAAAATAATAAAATCTTGTATCAACAGATATAGCAGCTGGCAGAATGATGGAGAATGGATAGATTATTATAAAAATACGAGAGAAATTCCACGAAATGAATATTCTTTTCTGGATTATGATATGTTATAATGGCGGTTAAGCAATGTAGGTTCGACAGGATAGATTACAGAAAGTTAAGGAGACATACAATTGAAGAGAAGAATATTAGCAATACTACTAATTATGATATTAATGTTTAATTTATCGGGTTGTGCAGCAAAAGAGAAGACCCGTTACTCTGCACAGTTTTTGGAGCTGTTTGATACCGTGACTACGATCATCGGATACGCTGATAGCAAGGATGAGTTTTCAGAATATTCGCAGCTAATCTATGACAATTTAAAGGAATATCACGAATTATATAATATTTACAACGACTATGAGGGAATCAGTAATATTAAAACAATCAATGACAATGCCGGAATTGCTCCGGTTAAAGTAGATCAGAGGATCATTGATCTTCTTCTCTATTCGAAAGAAGCATATGAATTCACAGGAGGTAGAGTGAATGTTGTATTTGGTGCAGTACTTCAAGTGTGGCATGACTACCGAACAGTAGGAATAGAGAATCCGGATACAGCAGAGCTTCCGCCTATGGAAGTTCTGGAAGAAAAGGCAACTCATATAGATATTAATAAGATGATTATTAATGAAGAAGAGTCTACGGTATACTTAGATGACCCGGGTATGAGCCTTGATGTAGGGGCAATCGCAAAGGGTTATGCAACCGAATGTGTCACCGATATTACAAGAGAAGCTGGATATACGAATGGACTGATCAGTGTTGGCGGAAATGTACGTGCAGTAGGCGGTAAAAATGAGGGAGAAGAAGAGACACTATGGAATGTGGGAATTCAAAATCCAGATCTGGAAAGTGAAGAAACCTATCTTCAGGTGTTGGAATTGAAAGATCTGTCTCTGGTTTCAAGTGGAGATTATGAAAGATATTATACCGTGGACGGAGTGCAGTATCATCATATTATTGATCCAGCCACTCTGATGCCGGCGGAATATATGACGGCAATCTCTATTGTTACAGAAGACTCCGGTATGGCGGATGCCCTATCAACCGCAGTGTTTAATATGCCTTATGAAGAAGGCCTTGAATTTATCGAAGCATTACCGGATACCGAAGCGATGTGGGTGTTTCAGGATGGAACGATGAAATATAGTTCGGGGTTTGAAGCATATATTAAACAGGAATAAAGTAAAAAATGAAACAAGAATAATAACAGGAATTTGAGCAAAAATGAAAATAAAATAAGAATAAAAAGATGATATATAGAGATCAGATGCTTGCTAATAAGATTTTTTAGTGATGTATTTGAGCAGTATGTCTAGGGCAAGTGTTTCTAAGCCTTACAATTGAATGGATAGTAGAATTTAGTTAATCGCATGACAAAGCAGATACAGCATATTTTATTAAATAGCTGTATTTGCTTTTTTTGCAATATTGACGATATAAATTCCGATACATACTAATATGAGAGCTGATATATTATTTAGAGTAAACAGGTTCTCGCCAAAAAACAATGCAGACAATAAAGCTCCAAAGACAGGGGTCAGAAAGTTATAGACTGCGATTTTGCTGATCTTATTGAATTTGGAAAGAATCGTCCATACGGTAAAAGCAGCTGCTGATAACAGAGACATATAAGAAAGCAGGAGGATTCCGGGAAGGGTAACTCTTGTCAAGGTTCCGCCAGTTGCAAGGCCGACCAGGATTAAGAGGATACCGCCGATTCCTAATTGATATCCGGTAATCATAATAGGATTGGATTTTTGAGATATATTTTTACTGAGCAGTGATCCGAAAGCGAAGGACAAGGCTGCGAGCAGCATCATTCCATCCCCCAGGAAGTTAAAACCGAGCGACTGCGTACTTATTCCGTTGATATTAATCATAATAATTCCGCTAAAGCCAACAATACAGCCAACCAGTTTCTGAGGAGTAATCTTATCATTTTTATAAAAGATATGTGCGAGTATTACTACGAAAAAGGAAGTAGAAGAATTCAGGATAGATCCTTTCACACCGGTGGTATGGGATAAACTGATATAGAAGAATAGGTATTCAAGGAAGGTCTGAACCAGACCGATTACAACGATTCCCTTGATATTCGTACGATCCGGCAATACGAATTTCTTCTGTTGGAAGGTGTAGATTGCTAGCGTAATAAGACCTGCGGCAAAGAAACGAATTCCGGCAAATACTAATTTGCTTGGAATATCATTTGTTGAAAGATCAAATAATTCATAGCCGATTTTGATACAGGGATAAGCACTTCCCCAAAGAATTGTGCAGAGAACGGATAACAGTAATACGTTGACTGGTTTTGTAAATATTATTTTCTGATTAAGTTTTTTCATGGGCACCATCCTTATTTTTTGTGTTTACTAAAAGTTCCTTCACATATTTCGGTGTATCCATATCTGAGATTAAACCTTATATACTTATTAGATCCAAACCATGTTTTCAATTATAGCATAGATTACTCTTTGGTCAAAAGGATATATGAAAATTAAAATCAAATATTTTAAATGTTGAGAAAGTTTGGACAAATAAAAAACATATTAAAATAGTCAGAAAATACAAGCGTTAAATACATTATTGACAGAAAACACCATGCAATAACTACAATAGATTGACAATTCACTTATTGTAGTGTATGATGTAACTACGTTTGGTATACTTGAAAAAGAGATATCATCTGAATATCCATTATAAAGTATATGGAAAATTTGAAGGAGATATAAAAGATGAATGACAATAATTTCGTAGAAACTGATAATAATAAAGTGACAAAAAAAGACGGCTTAACAGCCAATAAAATTATTTACTATATTTTGGGAATTTTGGAAGTGCTATTTGCATTCCGTTTAGTATTTAAGGTATTAGGAGCAAATGCAGAAAGTGGATTTGTCTCTATCATCTACTCCATTACAGGATTGTTCTTAACTCCATTTACCGCTATTTTCAGAAGTGCGACTACGCAGGGAATTGAAACAAAGGCGGTATTAGAACCAAGTACGATTATAGCAATGATTGTATATGCTTTAATTGCATGGGGATTAGCTAAATTAATCAGTATCATTAAGGGACGTAATCAAGATAACGGTACAGTTTAAACCTGGAAACAGAGAGAAATAGGAATACACAGTTGTAATTGCAATTGACATTATGTAATAAATAAATTCAACAAAAAGTAACTTTGTAAACTTGAAACTGATAATAGATAAAAACATCACCCTCTTGTCACCCTGGTATTCCTTTGGTGGGCAAGCGGGTGATGTTTTTTGCTAATACATAATAATTAATTATTGCAGGTCTGATTCTTTTCTCACAAAGAACAAGTATGCTTTAAGAGTATGTTTTAGAAGTGAGCAGGAATCCAAGCTATCTAGGTTCAAAATAATCAATATTTACAAGAATAAACGACAAGAAAAAGAAAATATAATATGATACAATGGGGGAGCAGTGATTAGACGACAAGCATACTTGTGAGTCTGTACTCGAAGCATCATACAATATTATTGCAATAGAACATAAAGTCATAACCAGATATGAATTATTAGATACCATAGTAAGAAAGGATGATAACAATGGAATTAAGAACAGCAGTATCACCGAAAGACTTTAAACATTATACAACGGAGCAGTTGAGAGATGAATTCTTAATACAGAATTTATTTGTACTAGGAGAAGTGAATACCGTATACAGCCATATTGACCGCATCATTATCGGTGCAGCAGTACCGACGCCTTCCTTGTTACTAAAAGCTGGAGAAGAAATCAGAGCTAAATATTTCTTGGAGAGAAGAGAAATGGGTATCATTAATATCGGTGGCAAAGGCAGCGTGACAGTAGATGAAACCGTATACGAACTGGAATATAAAGATGGTATGTATATTGGAATGGGAAGCAAGAATATCACTTTTACGAGTGAAGATGAGAAAAACCCGGCATATTTCTACTTCAATAGTGCTCCTGCCCACATGACTTATCCTACGGTACTTATCAAGCCGGAGAACTGTATCAATGTAGAACTTGGTACCTTAGAAGAATCCAATCATAGAGTAATTACAAAATATATTTTACCGGGTCAGGTGGAAAGCTGTCAGCTAGTGATGGGTATGACGAAGTTGAAACCAGGAAGCGTATGGAACACTATGCCTTGTCATACGCATGATAGAAGAATGGAAGTTTATCTGTACTTTGATATGCCGGAGGATGCACTGGTCTTCCATTACATGGGCGAACCGAACGAAACAAGACATTTAGTAATGAGAAACCGTGAAATGGTGATATCACCAAGTTGGTCCATTCATTCCGGCGGTGGAACTCAGGCCTATACCTTTATCTGGGGTATGGTCGGAGAGAATCAGGACTTTGACGATATGGATCATTGTGCAATGAAGGATTTGAAATAATAGAAGAGAATAGTAAGGATAAGTTTACATAAATATAATATAGGAACAAGGAGGATATCAATGGATAATATATTAAACAGCTTTTCACTCAAAGGTAAAATTGCTCTGATCACAGGAGCTTCCTATGGAATTGGATTTGCAATCGCAACCGCTTATGCACAGGCAGGAGCAACCATCTGTTTCAACGATATGAATCAGGAATTAGTAGATAAAGGGATCAAATCTTATGAGGAAATCGGGATAAAAGCACATGGCTATATCTGTGATGTTACAGAGGAAAAAGCGGTGACTCAATTAATTGCGGATATCGAAAAAGAAGTCGGAGTCATTGATATATTAGTCAATAATGCAGGCATCATCAAACGTGTTCCAATGATTGAAATGAGCGCAGAGGATTTCAGAAAAGTCATTGATGTAGATCTTAATGCACCTTTCATTGTATCAAAATTAGTGATACCAAGCATGATAAAAGCTGGTCACGGAAAGATTATTAACATTTGCTCTATGATGAGTGAATTAGGACGCGAGACCGTCTCTGCTTATGCAGCAGCAAAGGGTGGACTAAAGATGCTGACTAAGAACATTGCATCGGAATACGGTGAATTTAATATCCAATGTAACGGCATCGGACCTGGGTACATCGAAACTCCTCAGACCGCTCCACTCCGTGTGAAAGGTAATCCTTTCAACGATTTTATCATCTCCAAGACCCCTGCTGCAAGATGGGGAACAACGGAAGATCTGATGGGACCCGCTGTATTTCTAGCATCTAACGCATCTGACTTTGTCAATGGTCATGTACTCTATGTAGATGGTGGAATTCTAGCCTATATCGGAAAGCAGCCGTCATAACAGGTAAGGCTGCCAAATGAATGCACCAGCCTCAATATTCGCCCCACTACCTAGAGTATACTTATGACACCAAAGTAATAATACATTAATCTATGTACATTAGGAGGTACCAATAATGGAATTGTCAATTAAGATAACTGATGTCCTTGGAAAAGTTCTGGCAGAGCAAACGAAACCGGACCTTGTGACCTTGGTCTATGAAAAGGAATATCAGGAGGGAGACAGCATCCTGATCGAATCCTCGGAGGATAACGTCTATCTGAAAGTTCAGATTGATGATGCTCTCGGAGATGCCTTTGTCTACCTCACTCAGAAGGAAATCAAATATCAGATTCCTTTTAAGGAAAAACGGAGTTCTTATTCCCCGAAAGTTTTCTATGGAACAAAGCATTGGCTTTGGGTTAGAAAAGCGACAGAAGAAGAGATTAGTGCATATAAAAACCTAGCGCTTAACGTGATGGATCAGCATACTGCAGAAGGATGTTATCCGCATGCTGCCGCTAATGTTGAGACAAGAGACGAGGCTGTATTTGCGGCAAGGAATGCAATTGACGGAGTATTCGAGAACCATTCTCATGGAGAATGGCCTTATCAGTCCTGGGGTATCAATCAACAAGATGACGCTACGATGAAACTTGATTTTGGACGTAGCGTAATTATTGATAAGATCGTGTTATATACCAGATCTGATTTTCCACATGATAATTGGTGGAAAAAGGTCAATATCACCTTTTCTGATCAATCCATGATCAGTTGGGATCTGGAGAAAAGTGAGAAGGCCCATGTCCTTTCCTTTGGCAAGAGAGAAGTAAGCTGGCTGGAATTACATGATTTGGTGAAATCGGAGGATCCTTCGCCATTTCCAGCACTCAGCCAAATTGAAGTATATGGGATGGAAGCAAATTAATCATACAGGGTAAGCTGGGATGGAAGAATAGAATATGACAAGAAGAAATCACGGAATACGTCAGGAATAAAGATTAACAGATGATATCGATAATAGAGTCTTTTGGTAATACCCGTAAAAAGGTAATAAGAAAAGGCTCTTTTTCTTGTATAATGAAATAATTGGAAAAGAACCTAATATCTGATTGACATTATAAACATGAAGTGTTAATATGACGTTATGAAACCGGTTACAAAATGGTTATTGTTTTAGGAGGATGAGAAATGGCAGATTGTCGTTTTGAGATAAAGGATAAATTCTATTTAGATCAAAAGGAAATGAAAGTGATATCCGGAGGACTGCATTATTTTAGAGTTGTTCCACAGTATTGGCGGGATCGTCTAATAAAACTTAAAAATCTGGGATGTAATACCATAGAAACCTATATTCCCTGGAACCTGCATGAGGAGAATAAAGGTGAGTTTAACTTTGAAGGAAGACTTGATCTCAAAGCTTTTTTGCTTCTGGCACAGGAGCTTGGACTTTGGGTAATTGCCCGTCCCTCCCCTTATATTTGTGCGGAATGGGAATTTGGCGGACTACCAGCGTGGCTGTTGGCAGACGACAGCATGCGTTTAAGAGGATATTATCAGCCGTTTTTAGATCATCTGCGTGATTACTATAAAGAATTATTTAAAATATTAGCTCCACTTCAGATTGATTCCGGCGGCCCAATTATTATGATGCAGCTGGAAAATGAATACGGTTATTATGGCAATGATACCAAATATTTAGAAACCTTAAAGCAGATTATGATAGATAATAAAACGGTGGTTCCGATGATTACCTCGGATGGCCCATGGGGAGATTCTATCAGTTGCGGCAGTCTTCCGGGAGTATTGCCGACCGCTAATTTTGGTTCCAAAGCAGTGGAACAATTTGAAGTCTTATCCGAGTACACGAAAGGCAGACCTTTAATGTGCATGGAATTCTGGGTAGGGTGGTTTGATGCCTGGGGAGATAAAACCCATCAGACGGGCAATCTGCAGGATAATATCAAGAATCTACGTGATATTCTGAGACTTGGCAATGTCAATATTTATATGTTCCAAGGCGGCACTAATTTCGGATTTATGAATGGCTCTAATTATTATGGTGCGCTGACACCGGATGTGACCTCCTATGATTATGATGCGTTACTTACAGAGGGCGGTGCAATCACTCCGAAATACGATGCATTTAAGAAAGTAATTCAGGAATTTACTACGATTAACGAGATGCCACTGGAACCTCAGGTAGTTCCCACCGCATATGGTAAGCTTTCGGTATGCAAAAAGGTAGATCTATTTCATGCGCTAGAAGACTTAACAAGTGCAATCGAAAGTACCTATACCAAATCAATGGAGCGTGTCGGACAGAATTACGGCTATATATTATATCGAACTATTTTAAAGAAAGAAAATAAACTTGAGAAGATAAGATTATTAGATGCGAATGACCGTGTACAGGTATTTGTTGACCAGAAACCTGTGGTAACCCTTTATGACAGAGAATTACTCACAGAGGCAGATGTAGAAGCACCGCTTCAGGAAACGAACCAAATGGATATTCTGGTTGAGAATATGGGAAGAGTTAATTTTGGACCCTTACTGGAAAATCAGAGAAAAGGAATCAATCGCGGCGTGCAGATTAACGGACATCAGCATTTTGTATGGAAACACTATCCGCTGCCGCTGAACAATATCGACAGGATTGACTTCTCCAGAGGATATCAGGAAGGGGTACCGGCCTTCTATCAATTTGAATTTGATGTTGCAAATATTAGTGACACTTATTTAGATTTTACAGGATGGGGAAAAGGCTGTGCTTTTATCAATGGCTTTCACCTTGGACGCTTCTGGCAGATCGGGCCACAAAAACGACTTTATTTACCGGGTCCACTCCTGAAAAAGGGTAAGAATACTATAATAATGTTTGAAACAGAAGGAATAACCAGTGACTGCATTTCTCTCATGTCAGAACCTGATATCGGATAACAATATCACATTTGAAAATGCTTGACACCGGGTACATACTTCACTATGATATTATTTGGTTGCATATAATTCTATTATTTATTATATACGGGGAAAATAGAATACTGCATAAATTATCAACCAAATAATATACAAATTGTCGAATGAGGGGACAAGCAACGATGAGCGATACAACAATTACAGTATATGATATTGCAAAAGAAGCAGGGGTGTCTCCGGCAACAGTCTCAAGAGTACTGACCGGAAGTGCAAAAGTTAATGAGGATAAGAAAAAACGTATTCAGGAACTTATTAAGAAATATGATTTTGAACCAAATGGTTTTGCTCGAAGTTTAAGTAAGCAGGAGTCTAAAACCATAGGTATGATTGTTCCGGATATTCGGAATCCATACTATTCTACCTTGTTTGTGAACTGTGAGAAGGAAGCATTACTACGTGGATACAGCATGATTTTATGTAATACAATCAATGAAATTGCATCGGAAAGTGGACATCTGCGTAATTTATCCGAAAAATGCGTGGATGCAATTATTCAAGTCGGTGGTAATGCCGATGAAGTAAGTCCGGGACAAGAGTATGTTGAATTGGTCAATAAGATAGCCAAAAAGACACCAGTGGTGATTGCCGGTGAGATGGGCGGAGCTGATGTATACCGTATTGTTCCTGAGCGAACGCATGGAATGCAGACCTTACTTGAATACATGATCGGTCTTGGACATAAAGATTTCGCCATGATCGGTGGGCGAAGCAATATTGTACCTACACTTAATAAAAGGAAAGTATTATATAGCTATTTAAAGGAACAGGGAGTTAACTTTAAAGAAAAGTTCATGATTGATTCGGATTACTCGATTGAGGGAGGTTATGCGGGAGTGCAGATACTATTCTCACTTGGAGAATTGCCGACTGCCATCATAGCCATTAATGAATCTTCTGCAATGGGAATCATTAAAGCCTTGAATGAAAAAGGAATTCGTGTACCGGAGGATATATCTGTCATTGGATATGATAATACTTTCTATTCGGAGATGATATCTCCGCAATTGACCTGTATCAGTTATAACCTGGAAGATTACGCAGTCTTAATCATGGATACAATCGTTAATATTGTTAATAAAAACGAGATTGACAGGATTCAGTATATTCCTACGAATCTTATCGTAAGAGATTCCTGTAGGAAAATTAAAATATAATAGTAAAAGAATATAAATACAATGACATATAACAGTAATGGTTCATTTTTGAAATGCTCCTTCTTGCAATATATAGTTTAGTTAATAAAACTATTTACTGCAAGAAGGAGCATTTTTCATGGGAATTATTATATCCTAAGTAAGGAAGTATAACCTCTTAAGTATGCTCTTGTTTATCATCATTACATAGAATAGACATAAAAATGGAATGAATTCTAAGGATTATAAATAAATATAGTACATCTATTGACATAGGTACGAAAGAAATGTATAATTCGTTACATGAAACCGGTTACAAATATGTGAATATATAAAATATGCACAAAAAAATGTAACTGATATAAGAAACGTGAAAATAATCTAAATTTTTTCAAAAAAAGTGAAAGAAATTCACTCTTTTATTAAATTTGTTTTAAATTAAGGAAACATGTGTAATCGATGAAGAATAAGGGGAAAAGAGGAAAAATCGACATGGAGAAAAAACATCGAAAAGGGCAGAAGAAGATTAATGTAAAGCAGGAAATACAGACATTCATAAAATGGGTGAACACTATTTTGGAGGGGTTCAGAAAAAAAATTGGTAAGACGGAGAGTCAGGAGAGTCAAGATAAGAGGTTCGGAGGAATCGTGGTTAAGCTGATTGCCTCTTTCATGATACCGGTCGCTTTCGTTATTATAATCGGAGCGGTTTCCTATAACATCGCATCAAAATCAATTATTAAGAATTATAAGGTGTCCAGTATGCAGTCAATTAAAATGACAAGCGAATACTTTCATTTTGGTTTTGATTCTGTGGAAGCAACTGGATTGCAATATATCAATGACCAGGATATTACGCAATACTTTAATGGGATGTATGCATCGGATTCCTTGAAAACCTCTATGATGCAGCAGGTACTAAAAAAGCAATTAGTTGCTAAAAATGTATCGGATGTTTTTATTCAGAACATTCATATTTTATCAAATGCGACATACACCATGACCACTGCCAGCACCTCAGAAAAAGAGATGTATCCTTCGTTTTTAGAGAGCAGCGGAGGAGCCTTGCTTGCCAAGAAGTCAAATACAAAATACTGGATAGGAAGTGACCCTTATCTAGATGAAAAGTTCGAACTATCCACACAGGATTATGCATATCGATATGTATGTGGATTCGTGAATATGAAGGCATGCATGATTTTTGATATCAGTTCGGATACTTTGAAAGGTATTTTAGATGATCTGAATTTTGGAAAAGGAAGTATTATCGGATTCGTAACGCAGGATGGAAGAGAACTGATGTCTTCTTCTACTGAGACGAAAGATGCGGAAGCAATTTTTGGATCGGAGGACTTTTATAAGGATTCTTCATCATCTAAGGAAGAGACCATCAGTAAAAATGTCACCTATCAGGGAGAAGATTATTTGTATTTGTCATCGAAAGTTGGAAAAACAGGAGCCATGGTTTGTGCATTGATTCCACAATCAATTATCTTGAAACAGGTGAGTGGTATTAAGAGCATTACCATAATTTTGATTGCCTTATCCTGTATTATTGCAATTGTAATAGGATTCTTAGTAGCTGGAGGAATCCAAAAGGTAATTCAGTATATTATCAAAGAACTGAATAAAGTATCAGAAGGCAATCTGACCGTTATGATGAAAGTTAAAAATAAAGATGAATTCTTACTCTTATCAAACGGTATCAATAACATGATTGACTCCATGCGGGGATTGATAGAGAAGGTAAAGTTTCAGAGTACTTCGGTAACACTGTCGTCTAAGGAAGTAACAAAAGCATCGAAGGTATTTACGACTTCCACGCAGAATATCGCAGAATCGATTAATGAGATACAGATGGGTGTTACCCAGCAAGCTGAAGATTCGGAAAGCTGCCTGCACCAAATGGATAATCTGTCAGAGAAGATTCAGATCGTAAGCGGTAAAACAATTGAAATCAGCGAGATAGCGGACGTGACAAAGAACAGTGTTACCAAAGGAATGGAATCCATGGCATCGCTTAATACGAAATCCAAAGAAACCTCCAAAATCACAGAACAGATTATACAGCATATTGAGATATTGGAGTCCAAATCTAAATCAATCGGACATATTGTAGGGACGATTAACGGAATAGCAGAACAGACCAATCTACTGTCCTTAAATGCATCGATAGAAGCAGCAAGAGCAGGAGAATATGGCAGAGGATTCTCAGTCGTAGCGCAGGAGATCAGAAAATTAGCAGATCAATCGGTAAGTGCAGTGAAGGAAATTGAAGGATTAGTCAAAGAAATACAGGTACAGACTAAGAATACGGTTGTAATTGCCAATGAAGCCGACAATGTAGTAGCTCAGCAGGGAATAGCCGTTAAGGATACAGAAGAATCTTTCTTCTTACTGAATCAAAACGTTGAAAAACTGATTGAAAATGTTGGAATGATAACGGATAGCATTACCAATATTGATACGGCGAGATCAGATACATTATCTGCTATCGAAAATATATCAGCAGTATCCCAGCAGACAGCGGCTGCTGCAATATCAGTATATAATACAACGAATGATCAGGTGGAGGCCGTAAACTCCCTGAATAATTTATCGAGAGAATTAAATGAAAATGCGCAAGCATTAGAACATGTAGTATATAAATTTATAATAGAATAAAGCGTGAGGAATCTTCACCGTGTGAAGATTCCTCACACGGAAGAACTGCGAAACTCGCACAGTGGTGCTCGTTCCTTGTTCTTCCAGGTAGTTGAGATACTGTGAAACAGCATCCTGTTAACTAAGCGTGAAGATTCCTCACGTGGAAGAACTCCAACATGTATTTCCTGGGAAATTCATGTTGGACTGCTTTTCGGTATTAAAGTGAAGCCAAAAAACAGCATCCTATTAGTTTGTGAAGTAAGTGTGAAAAATTTTTGAAAAGTGGGTTGACAGTTAGAAAATCTGTTGGTATAATGTTGATATGAAAGCGATTTCAAGACATGAAAATTAAGCATTATATACAAAAATATTGATAAATACTTGAAGAAATTACATACGTGTAGTTAAGAGGGGATTGCAATATTATTTTTTTGCAGATACGTGAAAGCGGTTTCATGAAACAACAAAAGAAAAAGTAAGATACAGTAGGAATAAGTATCTAGAATTAGAAAAAGGCAAAAGCAGTAACAATGAAACAAACAAAATGGCACTAAGAAAATGAACATATATCTAAAGGAGTGAAGGCATGAAAAAAAAGAAACAGGAAAGTACTGAGCTGCTGATTGCAACTCATAAGGAATTAAATTTCTGGCAAAAGGTATATAAATATAGGGTGTTATTGTTGATGTGTTTACCGGCCATGTTGTTCTTCTTGGTTTTCAGCTATATTCCTATGCCGGGCGTGTATATTGCATTTACAAATTTTAATTATGCAAAAGGAATTTTTGGTAGCAACTTCGTAGGTTTTGATAATTTTAAGTTCCTGTTTACTTCAGGAAAGATCGCAATGCTGACAAGAAACAGTCTGCTCTATAATCTGGCATTTATTTTACTGGGTAACAGTTTACAGATTTTTGTGGCAATCCTGCTTAATGAAATTTTGGGCAAACGCTTCAAGAAGATTACGCAGACTTTTATGTTCCTACCATACTTCATATCAGCAGTATTGGTTGCATTACTTCTTTATAACTTATTGAATTATGATTATGGATTCATCAACAGCATTATTAAGATGTATAACGGAAATCCGATAAAAGTATATTCTAATAAGAATGTCTGGCCAGTCATCATCGTACTAGTTACTTTGTGGCAGCAGACAGGATATGGATCCATCATTTATTTTGCCGCAATTATGGGAATTGATGCGGAAATGATTGAAGCTGCTAAAGTAGATGGCGTAAATGCTTTCCAGAAAATCCGTTTTATCATACTTCCGAATTTGAAACCTACGATTGTAATTCTTCTTCTATTTGCAATGGGTAGCATCATAAAAGGAAACTTCGGTTTGTTCTACAATATTATCGGACCATCTAACTCGGCGCTGTTTCCGACGACCGATATTATTGAAACCTATGTGTTCCGTTCGATGATGAATAATTTTAACTTTACACAGGCAAGCGCGGTTGGATTATATCAATCAATCTTTGGATTCTGTCTGGTTATGATCTGTAACTGGATCGTGAAGAGGATTGACTCAGATTACGCACTATTTTAGAAGGAGGAGGACATAATGAAAAAATCAGTACATAAAAGTAAAATTAAACTCGACAAATCAGATAAGATTGTCAGAGGCTTTGCCTATACATTTATCACAATATTTTCACTGCTTTGTTTATTTCCATTTATCCTGATGATATCGACCTCCTTTAGTACAGAGAAGTTGATCACAAGAACAGGATTTGCATTTATACCAAAGGGCTTCACTACCTATGCCTATGAGATTCTTCTCAGAGACTCAAATCAGTTGGTAGGTGCCTATGTGGTTACCATAGCAATGACAGTAGCAGGTACCTTTGTTGGACTATTTATTATTGCGATGACAGGTTATGCGCTGCAGAGAAAGGATTTCCCTTTCCGTAATCAGATCTCTTTTTACATTTACTTTACCACATTGTTTTCTGGTGGTTTGGTACCGTTTTACTTATTGATGACAAAGTACTTAGGACTGAAAGATAATTACCTGGCAGTATTTCTACCGCTTTTAATGTCCCCCTGGTTGATTATCTTGATGAAGAATTTCATCAAATCGATTCCTTTTGAGATTACAGAATCAGGAAAGATTGATGGAGCCGGAGATATTACGATATTTGTAAAACTTATTTTACCGATGCTGAAACCTGCATTAGCAACCATTGGATTATTTATTGCTTTAGGTTATTGGAATGAATGGTATAATTCCATGCTGTTCTTATCTCCGAAAGTGGAATATCGTCCATTACAATATCATTTGTATAAGATTATCAATGAAGTTGCATCACTAAAGAATTCAGTAGCAGGGACGAATGTACCGGTTACCTCGCTTCCACTTGAAACACTGAAGATGGCAACCGCAGTAGTTGCAACCGGACCAATTATTCTATTATATCCATTTGTACAGAAATATTTTATTGCAGGTATTACGGTAGGAGCTGTAAAAGGCTGATCCATACGATGTTATCTTCGTATTAACGAAGTTACATAGATAAACTATAACAAATATGTATAGGAGGAAATGAAATGGGGAAAATGATGAAAAAGTTTTTAAGTTTGATGCTTGTATTATGTATGGTACTTAGTTTAGCTGCTTGTGGCAGTAAAGAAGTAAAAGAAGAAGTAGCAACTGATGCAACTCCAGCAGCAACTACAGATGGTACAACCACTGCTCCGGCAGAAACAGCAGCAATTGATACATCAGAACATGAAGTTATTAAATTTGTTATCTTAGGTAACAAACCTACGAACGGACGTATTGAGGCAGCTTTAGAGAAAGTAAATGCTTTACTTACAGAAAAGGTAAATGCAGAATTAGAGTTATATTATGTAGAATGGGCTGATTGGACCACACAATATAACCTGTTACTTGCTTCCGGAGATTCCTCCATCGATTTAATCGGTACTGCAACAGACTGGTTAGATGCATGGCCAAATGCTAAAAAAGGTGCTTTTCTAGAATTGACAGATGAAATGTTACAGACTTATGCTCCTCTGACTTACGCATCCGTAACTCCTGAGCATTGGGAAATGTGTAAATTAAATGGCACAACCTATTTGATGCCGGAAGATAATTATGCTCAGTGGACAAATCACGGCATGATGTATCGCGGTGACTGGGCTACACAGTTTGGGTTAACTAACGGTGTTCATAGCTGGGAAGATCTTGGAACATACTTCGCAGGAGTGAAAGCTAATTATCCTGACGTTATTCCTTGGGATGCATCAGCAAGTGGACAATCTTTTGGTCAGCAGTTAGCTGGTGGATACTTCCAGTCTAAGACAAAGACTATCTTTATTGATGGATTAGATGTTCCGATTTTCTTTGGTGCATCACCAGAAGATATGTTTACAATCGTTTCTCCTTATATGGAAGGTGACGAATATGTTGCTTTTGCAAAACAGATGAAGACATGGGGCGACGCAGGTTACTGGAGAGAAGATGTTCTTAACTACACTGGCGATACCCGTGAAGAATTTTATGCTGGACAAACCGGTGCTGATCAGCATCATACACAGACTTATTATACAACCGTACGTCCTCAGATGGATATCAAACAACCAGGTTCAGATGTTGGATTCTTCTCTTTCTCAGAAGAAAGCAAGAACCTTTGCAGTTTAGTTATTACTCATGGAGCATGTGCAGTGGGTGCAGCTAGTACACATCCAGAAAGAGCATTAATGGTTTATGATTTACTTCGTAATGATCAAGAAATCTATCGTTTATTTAACTATGGTATTGAAGGAACAGATTATGTGGTTACATCTGATGGCAAGTTAGATCGTCCAGAAGGCTGGGATGCTTCCACAGATTCACTTGACTCTAACTTCTGGTATGGAAGAAATGATGCACTTGAACTTGACAATGTTACCTGGTATTCAGGTAAAGATGAAATCTTTGCTAATTACTCAAGCTATGCAATTGATTATCCTTATTCACAGTTAGTATTTAATACAGATGATATTTCTTCTTATATGTCCAACTTATCTGATGTATATACAAGTTATGTAACAGCAATCGCTTTTGGTAAAGCAGGCGATCCTGAGAAGGCAGTAGCTGATTTCAGAAAAGCTATGGTTGATGCTGGATATAATGAAGTATTAGCAGCTCTTCAAGCACAGATGACAGAATATCAGACATATTTAGGCAAATAATTATTGAGAAAAGTAATAAATTCTATCATAAACAATAATTATAATTTGAATAATTAATAAACAAATATAGTTTATAGAAGAAGCTTCCTATAGGTAGTATATCATGTGTTAATAATTATGATAAACACTTATAGGAAGCTTTCTCTAAAATTATAGCAGTATGAAGAAGTGAAAAATGTCAAAGGAGAAAGAGGAAAGCTATGAAACAGATGAAAAACCAAGAGGCAGGGATCGTTAAATTTTCAGCAGGAGGTATAATGATCGAAAATAAACCGCGGGTCGTATTATGTGCTTCCGCATTTTATTTTCGTATTCCAAGTGCTGAGTGGAGAGACCGCTTAGAGAAGGTAAAGGCAGCAGGGTATAACTGCATCGATGTCTATATCCCTTGGAATTATCATGAAATGGAAGAGGGTTGCTGGGATTTTGAAGGTCAGAAAGATATAGAGGCATATTTTAAATTAGCAGCCGAACTAGGCTTGTGGATTATTGCCAGACCAGGACCTTACATTTGTTCAGAATGGGATATGGGTTCACTGCCAGCTTATTTACTTACAAAAGAGGGACTTGTTTTACGGGATTATAACGAGATATATTTGGGCTATGTGAAGAAATGGTATGATCAAATCATGCCGATTATTGAAAACTATCAACTAGGAAAACAAGGAACTGTGATTGCGGTCCAAATTGAAAATGAATTGGATTTTTATGACTGCGGGCAGGTTGAACCATATATAGCAACTTTACGTGATTATGCAATCGATGCAGGAATCGTAGTACCACTCGTGGTATGTGCAGGACAGTGCGATATTGTAAGGGCAGGTGGATTAGTAGATGGTGTAATACCAGCAATTAATCTATATCCAAACCCTAAGGAGAAAACTGTAGAAGATAGAATCCTTCATTATATTAATGCATTGAAAGAGATGGATGCACCACTCTGTATTACAGAGACTAGCCAATCTCACTTTATATTAAGAAGAGAATTAGTGGCAGGCGCTAAGTTTATCGCTCCGTATAACCAGGTGAGCGGTACTGACTTTGGATTTACCCCTTCCGTTAATAATTGGGGCAGTCCGATGACCTATATGACGCATGATTATCAGTTTAGCGGGATGATAAATCCGCAGGGCGAATGTACCGTAGGATATGAGGATGCTTTACTTTTTGGCGGACTTCTTCATTGCCTAGAAGACGGCATCAGTACGGGAGTAAGCCAGATAGAAGATGATTTGAAGATAGAAGGAGAATGTGAACTCTCCCATGGAATCCGCCGAACCCTTCGACTGGGTAATGGTGGTAAGCTTGCAGCTTTTGCTAATGTGGATGAAAAGTCAGGTAAAGTGCATTTTCAGTATGCAGGAAAAACAAGACCGTCATATTCTTCCATGGAGGTCGAGGCGTTAAACTGTCCAATACTTCCAATCGATATTCCGTTATCGGAATTTCAGATGGAAGAAGAGGAGGACAGATTAGCCTACAGTACGGCTGAACTTTGCCATAGCGCTTCAGAGGAATCCAGTCAATATTTAATGTTTTACACAGAGAGTGAAGCTGAAATTGCAATAAAATCTGCCAATATCGTGAAAGTGAATGCAGATAAAATGCTCTGCATGGAAGAAGATGGTACTTATATCTTTGTGTTTAGTAAGCAAGAAACAGGACGGGTAGAACTATCCTTTGCTTGCGGACAGCAGTTAATCCTCTATGGAGTATCCAAGGCAAAAGCAGTAGATTGTCTTAAGAATAAGAGATTTCCCTGGAATACGGAAACTTCCATTGACGTTGTAAATGAGTCAATGCAGAACAAGGACTCTGAGCAGAACACGAATCGTGATAATTTTCTTAATAGTCTGCATCATATAAACTACCAAAAACAGAATCTTCCTGATATGGGCAAGGCATTAAGCGGTCAGCTAGAAGAGTCCTATTCAACTTGTTTGGCAATGGAGGATATGAAATATGATCGCGGCTATTGCTGGTATGAAGGTGAGGTAATTCTTTCACAGAACCAGACAAAGAAAGGATATCTGATCTATAATGACATGGATATCATTCACTTTTATAAGAACAGAGAATATGTGAGCAGCTATATTGGAAAAGGTACGCATACCTTCCTTCCTGATGCTGATTTAAGTCAGGAGAATACAATTACGTTCGGAGTTCGCGCAGAAATCTGGGGACACAGTAATTTCTCTGATTCAAGATTCCCAGCGATGGATATCCGTAGTAAAAAGGGAATTCAGGGAATGGCAGCCATTACGAAGGTGGAAGAACTTTCAGAATGCTGGTGTTACTGCAAGGGCGAGAAAGCAGGCGAAGAAGTAACCTTGTTATCAAAGCTGGACTGCTATAACTCTGTCATTAATTTTGGTTCCTATAACAATCCGGAGCAGCCGCAGGAGGGTATCTACAAGAAACGTATTACACTGCAGGGTAACAACGATGCACTTGTTCTTGAGATGAAGGAGTTTAACTCTTACGGAAAAGTATATGTGGATGGTGTCTTCGTAAAAGAGATACAGCCCTATAATTCTACGGTAACACTGGATGAGTTCAGCAACCGCACGGAAATTGAACTTGCGATATTCCTTTCTCAAAAAACAATACAGGAATCACCTGGATTAAAAATATATTTATATGAAGGCTCTCATGCAAAGAATATCAAGTGTTGTGGAGCAGATGAGAAGAAATTGTCTGATTTCGTAGGACAGATGCTTTGCGAGAATAACAAGGAATTATATAAAGTGAAAATCAATCACTTAAAGATGAGTCCAGGAGAAACTGCAGTATTACATGGCGAATTCCATGCAGATGAGAAGGAAAAACAAGGCCTGAAGCTGTCAATTCTAGGCAGAGACGCGAAAGTCCTTGTTCTGCTGAATGGGAAAATGCTGGGTCGTCTATGGCTTCCATCGGAGTTCACGCAACCGGAGTTTAGGGGCGGGGATCCTACTGTGCTATACCTCCCAGAAAGCTTTATGAAGGAAGAAAATCAGATCGATCTTTTGGTCGAAGCAATGCAGGGAAATCCTGAAATTGAACAATTGGAATTTATACCAGCAGTTTCTTAGTAATATACTATGTGTAACAGTACGTAAGAACTACATTGACTAAATAGTGATACATATTATAAGATGAAAATATCTGTTGGGGTAAAACATCTGTTGGTAGAAAGAGGCGGGAAGGTATATGAATCAGACAAATTGGGTAAATCGTGAGGAAACATCAGCATTAAAGACTCAGATCAGCGAATACGCCATGTCTGTGATTGATAAGAAAATACCGCAGATTCCCTACTCCAGTTATCAGCACTATATTATATCTGGAAGTCGTAAGGAATCGGAAGAGGCCTATTTTACAGTCAGGAAACAGCTGACGGCATTAGGTCTTTACCTAGAGTGGAATAATTCAGAAGAGGCCGTAGAATATTTTAATGAGCTTTTATGGTCTGTATCGAATGAATTCAGCTGGTGCCTTCCTGCTCATCTGCCAATTGGAGAAAATGGATTTTTTGAGAAGGTAGACCAGTGGATTGACTTGTTCGCGGCGGAGACAGCAGCGACGCTGAGTGAGATATTAAAACTTCATTCAGATAAAATAAGCTTAATGCTGCAGGCACATTTGTTAAGACAGATTAATGAGCGTGTGATCAGACCTTTTTTAGAGCAACCCTGGGAATGGGAGCAAAGTAAAGGTAATTGGAGTTCCGTCTGTTCCGGAGCAATCGGAATGGCAACCTTACTGCTTCCTGAAAGCAGAAATAAACGTCAAATATTAGATAGAGTTGATAGAAACCTTGCCTATTATATTAGTTGCTACGGGGACGACGGTGCTTCGCTCGAAGGGATTGATTACTGGGGGTATGGTTTTGGGTATTATATCTATTATACCGCGATGAGAAAAGAACTTGATCCGAGTTATCATCAGCCGGAAGAATTACAGAATAAAATCATTAAAATTGCTGAGTTTCCACGACTGGTTCAGATGTCAGAAGGAACTTATATTCCGTTCTCTGATGCAACAGAGGGAACCGCTCTTCCGACCGGACTACTATCTTACCTTATGAAGGAATACGGAGTGAAACCACCGCTTGTCAGTAGTATAACACCTTTTGATTTTGAAGAGTGCTATCGCTTTGCACATATCAGTAGAAATCTCTGGTGGACGGAACAACAGATATTTCATCAAGAAAAGGTTGACGGTGCGATATTCCTCGCAGATGCAGAGTGGCTGATTCAAAAAAAGGACGATTATTTCTTTGCTGTAAAAGGTGGAAATAATCAGGAAGAACATAATCATAACGATGTAGGAAGTTTTGTTGCTGCACTGGGTGGAGAGCTGATTCTTACTGACTTAGGTGCAGGAATCTATACTGCGGATTATTTTAGTACAAAGAGATACGAATACCCGCATACCAGATCTTATTGGCATAACCTGCCAATCATTGATGGACTTGAAGAGCAGCCGACAGCAAATTCCTGTGAGATAATAGAAGTGATTACAGAAGAGCAGCATGCCGGAATCACGATGGAATTAGCGAAACTGTATCGAAATGATAAATTAAAATCCTTCCAAAGAAGAATTGCTTCAGATACAGAGGCACAGACAATTTCCTTACTTGATACGTTCGATTTGGAAGAAGCGGCATTCATTGAAGAAGGTTTTGTCAGTGAGATAGAACCGAGAAAGCTGAAAGACGGAACGATTCTTTGGAAAGGTCAAAAAGGACAGATTCTACTCTCTTATGATGCGGGTTTGCAAGAGGATATTATAGAAGCGAAGATTACAGAGAATCATAAGAAGGAGATTGTGACCTATTATCGTCTTGGCCTTCGACTTAAAGATAAGGTGGCATCAGTGGCGATAAATTTGAAATTCCAATATAAAATGAATTGAATTATGACACTAAAATATAATTGATTAATAGTTTTTGCCTCGTATTCATAGGAAAGGCAGTCTAATTGGTATAATCTCTTTAACAAAGACAATTAATTGAAATATGACGTCTTTGGAGAAATTATATTGACAGGTACAACCCGCAGTTAAGCAGCTGCTACCAGTGGGGATCCTGTTTTAGACGGCCTTTCTTTTTTATATCCTTAAAAAAAGGTGAAAATTGTTATTATTAAATAAATTAGAAAAATGTGATACAATTATGTGCTCTATATAGTATAATAAAAGCGTAGAGAACATACTTCAAGCTCGCTTGAAAGTATGCGAACGGAGCTAAAGATGATGAACAAGCAGTATGTTCATGGTATAATTGTCTGGCCTTGAATGGACTTATCAAGAAATGTTTGACATATAACGATAAGCAAAATCAGGATAAACAATATAAGCACAGCAGGAATTTTGCTGTAGTTGAAAAATAAAGGAACGGTGAACAATGAATAAGAAAATGAAAAGAATACTGATGGCGTTAATTGGGGTAGCACTTAGTGGTGTCTGTGTCGGAATTTTTAATTTGGCGAAACTTGGAGCAGATCCATTCACGGTATTTGTAGTTGGAATTGGCAATCTATTTGGACTAGGGTATGGCAGTATTTATGCAATTGTAACCGGAGCATTTTTGGTGTTAGTATTTCTGTTTGACAAGCATTATATAGGAATAGCCACGATATTTAATCTGTTTGGTGTTGGATATATCGCGGAAATAACAATGAATTTGATTGCGAGATATTTTACAGGTGAAGTATTATGGCAACGGATCGTCATGTTGTTATTTGGAATCATATTGTTATGCTTTGCATCCTCCTTATATTTCACGGCTGATCTGGGCGTATCGGCATATGATGCAGTTGCATTATATTTAGCGAAGAAAACGCCGGTTCCTTTTCGCTTCTGTAGAATTGGAACTGATTTAATCTGTGTAATTGTTGGATTTTCATGTAAGGCAATTATTGGAGTTGGAACAGTGATTACTGCATTTTTTATGGGACCGATCATTCAATGGTTTATCGTGCATTTTGCAAAACCATTGTTAGAGGGAAGGCAGCCGTTGGTGAATAAACCGCAAGAATAATTCGGTTTTTTAAAAGCTATAAAATGGACAGCAGTACAGGAAATATAACAGAATAGAGGAATGGTATGGACAATACCCTACAGAAAGAAATTTCTAAGATGACCGCTGAAGCGAGAAAAATAGCTATCACGGATCCTAGTAAAGCATATGAAGTTAGCAAAGAAGCATATGATATGGCACGCGAGAATGGTTTTCAACGAGAAGCAGGATATGCTTTGATAAGTATGGCGTTAGCCTGTAGAACTAAGTCAGATAATAAGATGTTGAATTATTCCTATCATGCACTTGAAATATTTGAAAAATTACATGAACACTCCGGCCAGATACAAGCATGGA
>JBASOB010000369.1:0-5903 GCA_049657865.1 Mobilitalea sp. | reverse complement strand
AGTTTATACTCTAATTCCTCATCGTATTCCATATCGTAGATTTTGATTTTACAGCCTATATTTATAACATTTACATCTACTTCGTCTTCTACAACGACTTCAACGTTTTTCAGTACTTTTTCAATTTCTTCGATTCTCATCTCAATATCACGTTGCTCATCTTTAGCAGAATCATACTCTGCATTTTCAGAAAGATCGCCCTGTTCTCTGGCTTCTTTAATCTTTCCCGCAACTTCTTTTCTTTGGTTTACTTTCAGATCATGAAGCTCAGCTTCAAGCTGCTGTAATCCCGCGTAAGTCAATATGTTCTTCTTTTCTATCATATATACCCATCCTCCATATTGATTTGATACAACATTCAATACATTCAAAGTATTATATCGTATCAGTACTTTCTTGTCAACCTGATTAGGATTCCTGCAATTTGCCGTATTTATCGTCAAAATCAAAGGTTGCAAAATAATCTTTTGGTGTCTCCGCTCTGCGGATTAATTGTACCGTGTTGTCTTCCTTTAACAGAATTTCTGCTGATTTTAATTTTCCATTGTAATTGTATCCCATTGAAAAGCCATGTGCTCCGGTGTCATGGATTACTAACAAATCACCTATGTCAATCTTTGGCAGCATGCGGTCAATTGCAAATTTGTCATTGTTTTCGCAAAGTGAACCGGTAATATCATATTTATGGTCACAAGGGTCATTCTCTTTCCCCATTACTGTGATGTGATGATACGCTCCGTACATCGCCGGTCTCATCAAGTTAACCGCGCAGGCATCAAGACCGATGTACTCTTTATAGATGTGTTTTTCATGAAGTGCGGTAGAAACCAAATGTCCGTAAGGTGCCAGCATGTATCTGCCAAGCTCCGTAAAGATAGCAATGTCCCCCATGCCTGCCGGTACGAGGATTTCTTCAAATGCTTTTCTTACGCCTTCTCCTATTTTCATGATGTTATTGGCTTTCTCATTCGGTTTATATGGAATTCCAACGCCACCAGAGAGATTAATGAATTTAATGTCTGCTCCCGTTTGCTCATGAAGTTCAACGGCAAGTCGAAATAGAATAGCTGCCAACGTCGGATAATATTCATTCGATCCCGTATTGCTGGCAAGGAAGGAATGAATTCCGAAATTCTTAACACCTTTTTCTTTCAATTTCTTAAAGCCCTCGAACAGCTGCTCTTTGGTGAAGCCATATTTCGCATCCCCTGGATTATCCATAATTCCATTCGCTGTCTTAAATACTCCTCCTGGATTATATCGGCAACAAATCGTCTCTGGAATACCTGTAATTTTTTCAAGGAAATCAATGTGCGTAAAATCATCCAGATTTATGATGGAATCTAATTGTTTTGCTTTCACGAATTCGTCCGCCGGAGTTGCATTCGAGGAAAACATAATGTCATTTCCGGAATAACCTAAGGCCTCCGCCATCATAAGTTCTGTCATTGAGGAACAGTCCACTCCGCAGCCCTCTTCTTTTAAAATATTGATAATGTAAGGGTTAGGAGTTGCCTTGATTGCAAAATACTCTCGGAATCCCTTATTCCATGCAAATGCCTGATTTAGTTTACGTGCATTTTCACGAATACCTTTTTCATCATAAATATGAAAGGGGGTTGGATATTCTTTGACTATTTCTTGTAATTGCTGCAATGTAACAAATGGTGTTTTCATAAAGAACCTCCTATTTAATCTTGTATTTTTATTTGATAATGCTGTATCTGCCTGCCTTAATACCATTAATATAATCATTTATGTTTTCTAATTTTTTTTCAAAAGTTATTCCGCTTCTGGTTGTCTCTAACCCATGGGAATCGGTTCCAGCGGTAATCGGTAATTTATTGTTTTGTGCATAGATGAGTGCTTTATGATCAAATTCCTCGCTCAGGTTGCCAACATTATAGGCTTCCACGGCATCCGTGCATTCCGGAAAAAGTCGTACTTCCTTAATATAAGCGCGCATTCGAAACGGATGAGCATGAACGACGAAACCACCGGCCTTATGAATCTTCTCATAATGTTCTTCGAGCGTCCAGGATAAGATATCAGGATGACGGATCAGCCAGTCTTTGTCTAATCCATAAATCAGAAATTCGGTTCCTTTAAAATTAGCCTCCCAGCCAAAGAACACGGATAACCCGATTCGGTCTCCCACCTTTTTTGCATTCTCATACCCTTTGCAAAATAGTTCTACCCTCTGCTGCCATGCAAGATTTTTCGGTACGGTACTATTCCCGTTAAAAAAATGGTCCGTTACAATAATTCCGGTATATCCGGCTTTCTTATAGCTGTAAGCCTGTTCTGCTCCGCTAATTACTGCGCACGCACTTGATTCACTTGTGTGAAGATGAGTTTCGTATCGATATAATTCCATATCCCATCTCTGCCTTCCTTTATGTTCAATATCAGCATTGTATATTTATACTATTTTGCTGATATTTATCAATTCCATCAGCCGAAAGAATTCCCCCTGTCGCTTATGCTTCAAGGGGGTTATAACGTACTCTAAATAATGTTTCTTATTATACATCATTCTGTATTTTTTTCAATCGTTTTTTAATAATATTTCATTCAAATTTTTTTATTAACGAATTTGGTACGAACATATGATTGTAATTTAGCTGGAAATATTTCATTCTGTGTGCTATAATGGTGCAGAATATTATTAACAAAGAAGGGGTTTATAACCATGGAACAATATACTGGAAATCAAATCGTTGTACTAGAAGGACTTGAAGCTGTAAGAAAGCGTCCCGGAATGTACATCGGAAGTACCGGACCAAGGGGTCTGCACCATCTCGTCTGGGAAATTCTAGACAATGGTATTGATGAACATTTAGCAGGATTCTGTACAACAATAGATATTACCTTATTAAAAGATGGTGGAATCGAAATATCAGATAATGGACGAGGTGTTCCGGTCGATATTCATCCCACCAAGAAAATTCCTACCGTCCGCGTAGTATATACAATTCTTCATGCCGGTGGAAAATTCACGAATTCCGTTTACAAAGTATCCGGCGGCCTTCATGGTGTTGGTGCTTCCGTAGTAAATGCCCTCTCCAAAAGAATGATCGTCGAAATTAAGCGCGACGGCAAAATATACCGAGATGAATATATTGACGGCGGTCATCCTATCACCTTTTTAGAAGAAGGTCTGCTGCCTGTCGTTGGCAAATGTAATAAATCCGATACCGGAACCAAGGTAATCTTCTATCCGGATGATTCTATCTTTGAGACGGTAGAATTTAAAGCCGATATCATACAGAAAAAATTAAAAGAAATCGCTTTTTTAAATAAAAATCTCTTAATCAATTTCAAAGATCAAATCAGTGGTGTCGAAAAAAGTTATCAGGAAGAATTCGGCATTAAAAGTTTTGTATCCTACCTAACTAGAGAAATGACTCCGATTCATGATGAGCCGATTTATCTAGAAGGCAGCAGCGGGAATATTGAAGTCGAAATAGCATTTCAGTATACGGATAGTTTTTCCGAGCAGATTAATTCCTACTGTAACCGTATTAACGTGGTAGACGGGGGAACCTTAGTAACTGGACTGAAGACCGGTTTAACCCGTGTCATGAATCAATATGCAAGAGAACTTGGCGTCCTGAAAGACAAAGACGATAATTTTGATGGCAAGGATATCCGTAATGGATTGGTGGCTATCGTATCCATCAAGCATCCGGATCCCCAGTTTGAGGGTCAGACCAAAACCAAGCTTGGTAATACCGATGCCAAAGGTGCCGTGGAGGACGTGATTATGTCGGAAGCGCAGCGTTGGTTCGATAAACATGTAGAAATTCTGCGTACTATTTTAGATAATTCCATGAAATCCTTTAATGCAAGACGTGCTAGCGACAAAGCAAGAGTTGCTGTCATGAAACAGTTGAGTGACGTAGACACCAGAAGCAAGTTGGCTTCCTGCTCTTCTAAGAAGTCCATAGAATGTGAACTGTACATTGTCGAAGGAGATTCTGCCGGTGGTACGGTTAAGACCGCCAGAAACCGAAGAGTCCAGGCGGTACTTCCTCTTAGAGGAAAAATCCTGAATGTAGAAAAGGCATCACTTGAAAAAATCCTGTTAAATAATGAAATTAAGACTATGATCGCAACTTTTGGCTGTGGCATCGGAGATGAATTTGATATTACGAAGCTTCGCTATGATAAAATCATTATCCTGACGGATGCCGACGTGGATGGAGCTCATATTAGCACGCTGCTGCTTACCTTCTTCTATCGTTTTATGCCGGAGCTTATCCTTGAGGGTAAGATTTATCGCGGTCTCCCACCCCTTTACAAGGTAGAATATGACACGGTGGCAAAGGGTAAGAAGGCCAAACAATCCGAGTATTTATTTAACGATTTTGAACTTGATAAATTCCGCAAGAAAGAGGGTAATAAGATTACCGCTCTGCAACGATATAAAGGTCTTGGAGAGATGGATGCCCATCAGTTATGGGAAACCACTTTGGATCCGGACTCCCGCATCATGGCCCAGATCACCATCTCAGATACCGTGGAAGCGGATGAGGTTACTACCATGTTAATGAGTAATAATGTTCCTCCGCGACGTAGTTTTATCATGGAAGAAGCAAAATACGCAAAGCTAGATATATAATTGGAGGTTAATGTCACGATGAAAAAAGTTACCGATCAGATAATCCAAATGGATTTTTCCGAGGAAATGAAAAATAGCTATAGAGATTATGCCATGAGTGTTATTGTGGCCCGTGCTTTACCCGATGTAAGAGATGGATTAAAACCCGTACAGCGAAGAATTCTATTTGCCATGAGCGAACTTGGATTAGAGCCCGCAAAACCACATAGAAAAAGTGCCCGTATCGTCGGTGATACCATGGGTAAATATCATCCCCACGGAGACAGTTCTATTTACGACGCTTTGGTACATATGTCAGAGGATTACTCCTTAAGTGTTCCGCTTGTAGACGGACATGGTAATTTCGGTTCCATCGACGGTGATGGTGCAGCTGCAATGCGTTATACGGAAGCAAGACTTACCCCCGGTGCAATGGCATTGCTGGATAATCTAGAAAAGGGGCTGATCAGTTACTCTCCCAACTTTGATGACAGCGAACGGGAACCGGATGTATTACCAGCTATGTTTCCTAACCTTTTAATTAACGGAACCACAGGAATCGCTGTTGGTATGGCTACTAATATTCCTCCGCATAATCCAGACGAAGTAATTGACGGTGTCATTGCTTATATCGATAATCCTAATATCTCTATTCCAAAGTTAATGGAGTATATTCCTGCTCCTGATTTCCCAACTGGTGGATCCATTATCAATCAGGACGATATGTTGTCCTTCTACGAATCCGGAGAAGGAAGAATCCGTATCCGCTCTAAAGTTGAAATCGAAGCTGGAGAAAATGGTCGAAAGAATATCATCATCACAGAAATCCCTTATACCATTGCCGGCAATAAGATTAAGCTCGTAGAGGGTCTTGCCACTTTAATGAAGGATAAAGTATTTGACGAAATCTTTGATGTACGTGATGAATCCTCCAAAGAAGGAATCCGTGTCGTGATTGAAGTCAAGAAAGACCGTGATCTTGAGAACTTACTCAACGGATTATATAAGAAGACCTCCATGGAGGATACCTACGGCGCCAATCTTCTCGCTATCAAGGATCAACAGCCCGTTGTCTTCAACTTGAAAAGCTTGATCAGTGAGTTTGTTGATTTTCAGAAGGAATTATATACCAAGGAATATTCATTTCTCTTAGAGAAGGCAATTAAGCGTATGGAGATCGTCGGTGGATTAATGAAAGCTACTGATGTCATCGACTTAATTATTGAAATCTTAAGAGGAAGTACTTCTGTCAAGCAGGCAAAAGCATGTCTGATGGAAGGTGATATCACCGATATTAAAT
>JBASOB010000368.1:0-1503 GCA_049657865.1 Mobilitalea sp. | reverse complement strand
GCATTTCAATTCCTGGATTTATCAAGCCTTATCGTTATCGAGGTCGTTTACTCGTTGACGGTTCGGTTAAAACCCGTTTGCCAGTAGAGGTCGCTCGGAATATGGGGCGAAAATAATATTAGCAGTTGATGTTAAAAAAGGAATGATGACTAATCCATCTAGTGCCATGGACATCTTGCTCCAGTCCATTGAAATTCTTGAAGATGATTTGTTACGCGCGCAGTGCCAAGATGTTGAACTGATGATTCAACCAGATATCGGACACATTGGTAGTTTTCAGTTCGACCATGCTGAAGAGGCAATTCGTCTTGGCCGGTGTATAGCATTGGCGAAATCTTCTGAAATAAAGAGATTAAAGACGTAAGGGTTGAAAAAACGTGGAATTTTGTGCTACACTTAGGATGACATAATAAAGCATTTGTTCTGGGAAAAAATGGAAACATAAAAAAGCGAAAAATAGATGTTTTCGGGAACACTATGTTTATTAATATTTAGAATTCTGAGAATCGGGTAGAAATATAAAGGGGCTAAATAAATGAAAATTATTGTGCTTAACTGTGGAAGCTCTTCACTTAAATTTCAGGTAATTGATATGGACACTAGGAATCCGATTGCTAAGGGATTGGTAGAGCGTATTGGGCTTGAGGGCTCAGTTCTTACGCATAGTGCTGCGTCACGAAAAAAAGAGGTTATTAAGACCGAGATTAAGAACCATACTAAAGCAATCGAGCTTGTGCTTAAACAATTGGTAGATCCCGAGTATGGGGCCCTTAAAGATCTAAATGAGATTTATGCCGTAGGGCATCGTGTAGTTCATGGGGGGGAGAAATTCGCAAAATCCGTAATAATCGATGCTTCAGTTATGAAAGCCGTCAAGGAATGTATTGAGTTGGCTCCGCTTCACAATCCACCTAATATTGCTGGAATTAAAGCTTGTCAGAAAATGATGCCTAGGACTCCTCAAGTGGCTGTCTTTGATACGGCTTTCCATCAAACAATGAGCCCTTCTAGTTATATCTACGGATTACCTTATGAGTATTATGAAAAATACGGGATAAGGAAATATGGTTTCCACGGAACATCTCATAAGTATGTCAGTCAACGTGCTGCAATTCTTCTTAAAAAACCAATTGAAGAGCTGAAGATCATCAGCTGCCACCTAGGTAATGGTGCCTCGATTGCAGCCATCCGCGGGGGGAAATCTATTGCTACGTCAATGGGCTTTACTCCTTTAGATGGACTTATGATGGGAACTCGCTCAGGGACCTTGGATCCGGCGATTATCACTTATATTATGTGTCGAGAGAACTTTAATGTAGATCAAATGAATGATTTTCTTAATACTAAATGTGGTGCTTTAGGGGTTTCAGGGATCAGTAGTGACTTCAGGGACATCGAAGTGGCAGCGGAGCAAGGAAATAATCGTGCCCAGCTGGCGTTAGATATTTTCGATTATGACGTTAAGCAATTCATCGGTTCGTATACTGCTGCAATGGGTGGAGT
>JBASOB010000367.1:0-12470 GCA_049657865.1 Mobilitalea sp. | reverse complement strand
CTTCATTCCATATCTGTTCACCACAATGTTTACAGTATGTCACCTGTGCAACAATTTCCGTAAGCTCATTTTTAACGGGATAGGATTCATTTTCTTCCCTGATTTCTATTTCTCTTTCTTCACCACATGTAGAACAGTACCTATATTGCTTCATATCTTGCCTCCTTAATAAAACGGATATATGTCACTTAAATATTATCTATATGAAAACTCAAAATTTTAATATCCCCATTTTCCTGATATTCTATTTTGAATTTTATATAAATAAGGCTCCCATATACATTTTTCTTAAACACCCAAAGAGAATCACTTAATGGCCTATCTCTATCAATTTCTGGCCCCGAATCATAGTCCGAACTTGTTAATGAGTATATTTCCTCTAATGCATCCGACCAAGTTATTCCGAGTATAGCTAAGGTGTCCAAATTCTTCTTTCTAAAAACCGGAATATATTTATGATTATCGATTGCATTACGCATATCGGCAAGTATTTTATTAATATCTGCTATTAAAGCTCCCAAAAAGTCATCGCCCTCATCTCTGGTATCATATGATACTTTATCATTTTTTTTTATGTATGTCAAATATTTTTTCAATGATCCTGCATTTCCTACCGATACAACGTTTTCTCATCCACAATCCGAATCACAGACCCCTTCTCCTGCATTTGAACTGCCTTACTAACCTTCCTGCCATAATTTTCATACTTCCAATCATCGCTACCTTGACCACCTACAATTAAGTAATCGGCCGTTTTGTTGAGTGTAGGAATACAGTAATCTACAAATTATTACAAGGGCAATTATTACATTGTGAAATATTTCATATCATCTTCTTTGAATTTTAAAAATGACATACACTACCGATTTTCAGGTATTGCATGTCATTTCAATTTAAGAAATTCATATACGTGAGAATAGAACCACAAACTATTCAAACGCCCATTTATATAATATTTTTTCTCCACTAAACTGGTTCCACTCTAGTAAATGATCGTTCTGCAACCTCCCGATAACTATATACGATTTTACATTCTGCTCATTAGCAAACTTTTGGATTGCTTTCAATGAAAAATCCTGCTCCTTAACAAATCGTTTATAGTCATTAAAGTCAAGCAAAACATCGGATGCAAAGGTATCTGCTTTCTCTTCTAAATCGCCCTTAACAGAATCAAAATCAATGAATTTCTGTTTAATATCTCCGTTTAAAATATGTCCAATTTCATGAAATAATGAGAACCAAAAAATATCTGCTGAAGCTTGCCTTATTGTCATACATAAAATAAGCCTTCCCTGATCACTGCTTTTAATAAATCCTTGTACTGGGGCACCAGTACAATGCTTTACAATTTTAAATGCTATCCCACATTCAGAAAATATTTTGGTTAATTCTTTTTCGATTTGATCCGTTCTTGAAAACATTAGCTTCTTAATATCAGATAGCTTCAGTTTCAATTTTTCAATATCTACACTGCCTTCCACATTAATCCGAGAAGTCAGCATTTCGCAAATTCTTTGCCAAGCAAACAAAACATAGACATCAATATTTACATTAGATGCAAGCTGTGCCCTATAAGCAGCATTGTATGTTATATTTGGTATTGCAGTTAAATTACTGATACCTAATATCTTTCTTAAATCCAATATCTTGCTTGCTTCATTGTCGTTACTATTCATAATGTTGAGGCTTCCAAAATATTCAATTATGTTTTTCAATGGCTTCAAAATCATAATCTCTTCTGCTGAAATTTGATTAAGTTCTTCAAATTCCAAAATTTCACGGTCATAATTTGATTGTAAATTAATCCAGAAGCTTGCATCTATCCCCAACGCATATTCTAGCTTTTTAGCAAAGGCCACTGATATGGGTTTACTTCCCTTTATCACTGTACAAATATGTTTCTCTGTGACTCCAGTACGTACTGCTAATTCTTTTTGAGACATTTCTTTATCAGCTAGTACTTCTTCTAATGTTTCACCCGGATGTATAATAAATTCACGGGATAATCCAATTGTTGTTTGTTCCATTTCCATGATAATCCATCACTCCTTTAATAATTAAAGAATCACAATTTTTTAATGATTCTGCACTATTGTCTTCTGATACAGGCTGAATAATTAATCTCCAGTTAGCTGTTACATGCACTTCATAACAACCCAATTTATCTCCTGATAGGGAGTGCGGTTTCCCTAACCCAGTTGATAAATATATCGCAAAATTATTGGCTGCTTTTATCTGATCATATCTCTTTTTAACTGCTTTTGTCATATCAGTGCCAATGCGCTTTTTCATAAGATTCTTTGACGCCTGTATGAGTCCCAAATCATCAAACAATTCTTTTACATTAGGATCTTCATACTCTATTTGCAAAGATTCAATCACCTCACCGTCCATCACCTGTATGGTTAATTATACATATTTAAATTAATTACCTTGTAGGTTAATTATATCTTATTTGTTATTTTATTGCAACTACTATTTCATTCTGTGTAATTCTGTTCAATCAGACGACAAACAATGTCTTTTCATCTATAAATGAAATTATAGATTCCTTCTCTTTTTTAAACAACTTTACTATCTTCGCTGCCTTACCAAGTCACAATTAATAATCAGCGATTCATGTTGAGTTCTGAAATATGCCCTAATCTCCTATAGTTGAGTAGGTTTTTATTTTAAAAGGATGAAAGATGATTTTCGAGGACATTTTTTTAGAATGCTATAATTAATATTGAACATTTATTTACATTAAAGTATAATATTACCAATACTATGTAAAAAGAGGTGCAAAATACTATTGTATATTATTGGAACCGTTTTATTATTTACGATTATTGGCAAGTTCTTTCCATTTCATTCACCAGATTATCAATTTAAGAATGTAAAGAAATCCGCAATTTATAGTTTATTAATCATTAGTGCAGAAATAGTAATGATTTTGACCTATATATTGGTACTTGATCATTTCAATAAGCAAATTCCTGCATATGGAGTCTTCCTATTGCAATCCTTCTTTTATGTCCTGCTAACCACAATTGTAATATTGGTGGTTTTATATGAGAAAATGGGCTTGCAAAGTCTGGGTATCACGAAATCAAATTTAGTTAAATCAACCCTCTTAGGTATTCTTCTTGGAGTAATATTTTTTGCGGTCTATCAGCGATTTATAACAACTAAGGACGCCGTTAGTATTTTTACGATTGCTAGCTTAGTATCTTTTATTGGATATATCTTTGTTGGATTTGCAGAAGAAATAATTTTCAGAGGTTATTTTCAGATCAGATTAATTGCTTGGTTAGGTACAACCAAAGGATGTTTGATAACAGCAATCATTTTTTCATTCTATCATTTACCTGTTAGTATATTCTTTAAGGGAATGGATTTTCCATCCGCATTTATTAGTTGTTTGACTTCAATCCCTTTGAGTTTGATGTTTGGATATATAATGATTAAGACGAAAAATATCACTGCTGGTGCAATACTACATACGATTATCGATTGGACTATCAATTAATTTTTTCCAATTATCCTTATAAATAAAAATGACATGCCCTACCTATTTTCAGGTATTGCATGTCATTTCAATTTAAGAGATTCCCATAAGTGAGACCAGTATAATACAACTTGTCTCTCCTGTGTTTTATCATTGAATACTTCCCATATTTATTTCTTTATCTGTAATAACCACTGGACTTATATTAAAGATTTTATGTGGCATAGTGTACCCTGCTATTGAATAATGTTAATAATAAGCTACCTATCTTTTTCGTCAACTTGCGAATCTGTAGTAATGAGTTGGCAAGTCAGCAAGTAAAGTTGGTCTCTATTATTGACCTGACACTTTTTATAAATATTTGAAACATGCTTCTTTGTTGTTCCTTCGGAAATAAATAGTTTTTCAGAGATGGATAGATTTGATTGTCCATCAAGGAGTAATAAAGCTATCTCATACTCCCGTTGGGTTAGTTGATAGCTCAATTTTAAGCGATGCTTCGCTTCTTCCGTAATTAGTAATTGTTGTGGAAGAGATGAAGCTTTGTTTTTTGTCGTTTTACCTAATAGAATCAGATAAATAATCATACTATAAAAGAGTGGGCGAAAGTTAAGGGCTACTGATAATAACTGATTGGTATTTTCTGTTGGCATTGATAACGTAGTAACATTCATTAGAAAGGATAGAATAATGCCCGTTATCAAGCTGTGCCATTTTCCTATTTCTATCATTTCCTTCCAGCCCATACCTTTTTGATATTTTGACAACGTTAAAAATGCTGACCCTAAAACAACGATAACAAGACTCTTTGGGTGAATAAGTAACCCAACTTTAAAGTCAACCATCCAACACAATAAAAATATGTATACAGTTAGTGATATCCATTTGAAATAATTTCTGTTAATCATTTTTCTCTCTTTCAAAAAGCAATGATTTTATACAGTATTCGATAGGTAATAGCAGTATAATCGTAAACAAAGTATAAAGAACAGATAGTATGACTACTGCTAAGGAAGGTCCAATTTTTGATGGGTCTGCTAGTTGAGAAAGCACTGCAACAACTCCAATTATACTCAATAGAAGGCCGGAAGCAAGAATCAACTTAATAGCCAACTGAATAGCAGTTAATGACTTTTTAAGTTCGATCATCGTATATTCCTTAGACTTTGTTGCTATAATGTTAAAGGCTCTAATGAAGTCTGCAAAAAGACCCGAAGCAAACATCATTGGGATAAACAAGGAAATTAACACGATTAAAGTCGGAATATCAAAAAAGGCAGACATCCCAGAAGTAAACATAAAGGTTCCAATAATAACAACAAAAAAGATACATAATGCGATAAGATACATAGGAAACTCCTTTCAAATTAAGCCAATAATTGCAGCTGTGCAGATTAGTCAACAAGTTACTTAATTTGATTATATCAATTAATTCTTTAAAACGCGATACTTTACAGGAGTAAATGAGGGGTATTATCGGTGTAGATTCCTACTCCTGATACCTCCTCTTACCCCATCACCAATTCCACCCGGATTGTAATCTCCTCCCCCACCATATCCGCACTAACCCCGCCGCCCATCTGCTCTGCCAGCATATTCACAATAGCTAACCCCAGCCCAGTGGTCTTCTTCCTAGCCATATCCCCGGTATAGAATCGTTCAAAGATACGTTTCACGTCAATCTCCGCTGCATTTGCTACCGGGTTCGTAAAGGACACGATTGCTCTTCCGTGATCGGAAGCGGTAATCTGAACATCCACGTCCCCTGCGGAATGTGCCTCGCAGTTTCGGATCAGGTTCTGAATAATACGTAGGGTCATTTCCTGATCGGCTAGGGCAAAGACAGGGCTTGCTTCCTTAATTCTGATCATGAAGCCGCGTTCTTCTATGGCTGGTACGGAGGCTGCGATGCACTCGGTTACTAAGTTCGTAAGATTGATCCGCTCCATCTTGCTCGTGGGTTCTGCATTTAAGAAATAGGAATATTCAAAGAATTGATCGATCAGGATTCCCAGATCATCTGCATGTTTCATTGCAATGTGATGTTTTCTGCGCTGATCCGGCGGCATTTCGCCTTTATCGATCAGCTGCTGATAACCCTTGATGGCCGTCAGCGGGGTCCTCAGATCATGGGAGATGTCCGCGATTAATTCCTTGAATTTCTTCTCCTCACGAACGCCGTTAAGACGGAGAATTTCCTCCGCCTTTAGGCTCTTGTTAATATTTTCAGCTAATTGATTTAGTTCTTTATCGATGAATTCCACTCGGACCGGCTGCCGGTTGTCCTCGGCCAGACGCCTGCTGATCTGCCGGTTGATGCTCCTCTGTTCCCGGCGGAGAAGGACAATGTAGGAGAGGAGAAGAATAACGACTATAATTAATAGGCCAATTGTAATTTTCACTCTGCTGCCCTGCCTTTCTGATGATTCGTCTACTTACTTGATTTCAGACTTTCTAAATACGCTATAGGTTACTGCTATCATTGCTGCAGTGAATACGATACTAACTATAATTGTCTTGCCAAAGTCCCCCGCCTGCGTATCTAAGGTCAGAAAAGTATGAATTCCTCCATAGGGCGTGTAGGACGAGATATTCTTGAACACTTTGGATGCATTGATTAAATTGTTTATTTGTGCACAGAAGAGTGTAAAAGCATAATAAACTACATTGACGATGACCGGTTTCTTAAATATTAAAGCCAGCGGTATACATAAACTAAGCTGCGCAACATATACAACGGCCAGCGTTAACATGACTGCAAGCATCTTAAGTACTAGGGAAGCGTCAAATACAGTTCCATTTTCAATTGCTAACAGATGTAGAAATCCTACTCCTACATTGCTCATCCCGAACTCTGCTCCGGATAATAAGGAAATTCCGGTAAGAACAGCATAAGGTATCAGGAGAGTGAGAACTGCGATAAAAAAGGTAATTGCCTTACTACAGATAATTGCGATCCTGCTGCAGCCGCTCGCAACCGCATCATGAATTGTTTTATTGTCAAAATCTCCGCAGATAAACACACCTGCCACCGCTGCACCAAGAATACTCATCATGTTGATATCCGAGAATAGAAAGCCCATTCCTGCATAGGATTCCGGGATATTTCCCTTCGGTATCTGATATGCGAAAAATGTCATGATGATAGCACAGGCTGTTGTGATTGCAAATAATACTTTCATCGCGGTTGATTTACGCATTTTATATAGGTCTGCCTGGATTAGATTAATCATTTGGGCCACCTCCGATCACAGAAATAAAGTAGTCTTCCAAGGTATCTCCCTGGATACAGAAATTATTCACAATAATTCCGTTATCGAAAATCGTCTTCGCTACCAAGTCCCTATCCTCCAGATAATCATATAATTTCACCGTCTTATCCGGCATAACCTTGAAACTCCTTGTATTTAGTTCCATTTCCAAGACGCTTACCAGCTTCTCCGGCTGATTACAGCTTATCAGGAAATGATGTCTGCATTTTTCATCTAATTCTTCTAAGGTGATGGACTGTTTAATCTGGCCTTCATTAATGATGATATAATCGGTTGCAAGCTGATAAAGTTCCGGAAGGTTATGGCTTGAGATGAGGATGGTGATCTGCCTCTCCTCACACAGCTTCGTTAATAATTTACGAATCTCTATTACGCCCACCGGATCCAGTCCGTTAATCGGCTCATCTAGTATCAGTAGTTCCGGATCGCTCAGCAGAGCGATTGCGATGCCTAAGCGTTGTTTCATACCTAGCGAGAAGTTTTTGGCACTCTTCTTGCCGGTATCACCTAAGCCCACCATTTCCAGTAATTCCTTCACGATTGTCTTACTTGGTACTCCCCTGATCATCCGGTGATAATTAAGATTTTCCTCTGCGTTCATATAGGGAATGAAGCTCGGATATTCAATCATGCAGCCAAGTCTTTTTCTCTCCGTCTGTAATCCCGCCTCATCCTTCTTGCCAAATAGTTCAATACTTCCTTCTGTTGGAAATGCAAGCCCGGTCACGAGACGCATCAGTGTTGTCTTACCTGCTCCATTTCTTCCGATTAAGCCATATATTTTACCGGCTTCCAAAGTGATGGACACGTCCTGTAATACCTTGGTGCCACGATAACTTTTTGTGAGGTTCTTCGTTTTTAATACATATTCTTTCATATTGCTCACCCGCCCTTTCTATATTCCTAAGTATAGATGCCAAATGTTTAGAAAAGGTTAAGATATAAATGATAATCGGTAAGATTTCGATAATTTTATTCTTTAAATAAACGATACCCGAGTCCCCACACGGTTTCAATGTATTCATTTTCGGCATTCGCGCTCTTAAGCTTACTTCGCAGGTTACTCATATGGGTCTTGACTGCATTGTCATCCCCAAGATAAGCATCCTTCCAAATGGTTTCATACAGATTGGCTTTCGTAAATACTTTGCCAGGCGTTTTAAGGAGCAATTCAAGTATCTGAACTTCCTTTGCCGTCAGCTCCAGTTCCTGATTATTAACAGTAATCCGTTTGGAATTGTCATCAAAGATCATATCTTTATAGTGATATTGCTTTTCTGCCCTACCTATTTTATGATAACGGCGCAGGTTGGTTTCCACCCTGGCCACCACTTCGTTCAGATCAAAGGGCTTGGTGATATAATCATCTGCGCCCATTTTCAGAAGGTCAATTTTGGTTCCGATCATATCTTTTGCGGAAATGATGATAATCGGTACGTCTGAAAATTCACGTACTTCCCTCAGTATTTCATCTCCGCTTTTGTATGGGAGCATGATGTCTAATAGAATTATGCTGTATTCCTGTGCCTTGATTTCTCTTAGTCCCTCGACTCCGTTATATGCGGAATTCACCTCATAGCCTTCGCCTGTCAGCACTTCTGCAAGCATTGAATTCACGTCTTTGTTGTCTTCTACAATTAGAATTTTATCCATTATTATCCCCGCCCTGTATCTTTGTGACCTCTAGAATCATGATATATAATCGTATTATATATCAACAATATGGAAAACTCCAGTAAATGTAAGGGTGGATTTATCTCCTTTTTTGTTTGCTCCATCCCTCTTCAATTTTACAAATTCCCTTTGCTACTAAAAAGCACCCAATCACAAACAATATGTAAGGAACTCTTAAGTTAGATTCTTATCTAACCTCTTACGTTCCCTACAAAAACTTGTGAATAAGGTGCTTTTTACTATGATAAGTCAACGGATCCTATCATCTATCATAATCTCTTTGATTTCTATTACCTATCTTATTCTCTCTGATTCCTATCTTCTATAACAATCTCTATCTTTACTGATATTTTCGATTATAACAATACAGCTGGCAGAGGAGTCCGATCAAAGCTACGATCATAAAGCAGACTCCGATTGGTCTTACATTGGTAGTATTCAGTGCTTTTGCAACCCACTGAACCGGTCCAAGATTCTTCTGACCCACAATTACAAGATAGATCAAAAAGCAAAACAAAGCAATCTTCCCAAAAACTGCGATTGTTGCTACTCTATTTTTCATTGGATGACATCGCCTCCCATTTAATTTCACAAGGTGCCAATTCTACGTTCTTTGTCCTGCCTGATGCATCATAGATCAGGGTCTTCTGAGGTTCATTGGAGTTATTGACGATTGCGTATTTCCCTGCTGCCGGATATGCATGAACTTCACAGTTATAATTATCTGCATACCACAGATACAGATTCTTCTCCTTACTAGCTGCATAGAACATACTTCTCATAAGCAGGCGCGTATTCGCTTTACTGTAAGGTAATCCTGCAATGTATACTGCTCTTCCCTGTCCGTATGTATTCGCGCTTAGGTGAATTTCTCCATTGGAATATTCAATTATCTCTGTAGAAGAGTTGAGTGCATAGACATTCTTCATACTTTCTCCAAAGTCAAAGGCTTCCGTTCGGTCAGCAGTGATGTAGTGAGACGCAAGAGCTGAGTTAAAGTATTTATCTGTAGATAAAGTAAATCCTAATTCCTTATCTACTCCCATCGCCTCAGCCAGCTGGAAGTAATGTCCTCCCTTCGGGTAAGCACTCGGCTCACCGATACCGACATAGCCTCCGCCGTTATAGATCCATTTACGAAGCATCTGTACCAGCTTCTCGTCCGACCATTCTACGCCACCGGAGAAGGCGGTTCCTTCGTCCCCGGCATTGATAATCACCTCGATATCTTTGGGAATACCATGTTCTTTCACTTCTGCGAAACTCAGAAAGGATACTTCAACACTGGCACCGCTCAGAGACTCAAGTACACCGAGATAGGAATAAATCTGCTTGTACCATAAGGCATGGGCAACCATATGCGTCTGCCAGGAGCGAAGCTTGCCCCAGGAATTAATTATTGCTACCTTAAGACCACTATAAGGTTTTACACCATTGATGTTATCATATAATAAACGGAACTCGTCGGTTACGCTTTCGATATAATCTACAAACTTAGGAAACTGATAAGCAAGACTCAGATATCCGCCATAACCGATCCGATCTAACGGTTTTCTCATCATTGCTCTTCTTGCCGTAATCCAGTTGTCAACGGCTTCAATGCAGGGATCATTCCCCTCACAGAACGTATCTGGAAAGAAATAGGGCAGAAATCTTCCTTCTGTATATTTCACATGAGGTATTTCAGAAATCATACGAAGGGTTGTGCCTCCGCCGACACTTCCAGCTACGGCATCGAGTCCGATCTCCTCAAAATAAGGACCATATGGCTCTGTACCAATCCAGTTATCACCGAGGAACATCACTGCTTCTTTTCCCTCTGCATGAACGATATCTACTAATTCCTTGGCTTTCTTTGCAACGAAGCTGCTGATAAAGTCGACATAATCGAGATAACGCTTGGTAGGAACTCGGAAAGAGCTGTTGTAACAGCCTTCATCCACAAAATCCTCCGCTCTCAGTGCATATCCCTTCTCCTGCTCAAAAGCCTCGAGCGCTGCAGGCGATACACTGGCACCGTATCCGAACCAGTCTACGAACTTCTCTTTGCCTAGGTGATTGGATACCAGAGTAAAATGATAGAAGAAGGTGGTAAAGCGGACGACATCGGTATTCGGATTATTCTTGATCCACTCCTTGAGGTATTCTACTACATACTTCGAAGATGCCTCTTGTCTTACATCGAAAGGAATATCATGGGGCGTATCTCCCCAATGATTCGTAATGTGATTGTACATCTGTGTCGGATCCCAGATCATATAGACGAGAAAGGATACCGTGTATTCATGAAAGCTGGTTGCCTTCTGAATAATTACTTTATTGGTCTTCTGGTCCACGCTCCATAAGGCTGGGTCAACTACTTGCTTCGTAGTACGGTTAATGACCTCCCACCACTTCTTTGGATCATGTACATAATCGGGCGAAAGCTGTTCTTTAAAATATCCTTCCATGAAATCAATCTCCAGCTCCTCGCCGAGTGCCAAATTATAATTTGACATCAGATAAAGCTGCTGGCATTCCTCCATATGTTTGCTGGCATGCTCATTGTGTCCTCTGGATACGAAATAGGTGGTATAGATTTTCGCATTCAACTGCTGGATATCCTCTGTCAATTTAGTGCCATCGCTGTCACGGATTGCATCCGCTCCCCAGCGTTCCAGCATTTCCTGTGTTTCCTTATAAAAATTCGCCTCGCTGGGCAAAGTAACTCTACCTTTTGTCCTAGACATGTTATCCTCCTGATATCCGCGCTACGCGGGTTCTATTTATTTTTCGTGATAATTTATAAACTGATTTGGGTGTCATAAGTACATTATCAAACCAGTAACAGAATATGGATGCATATACATTCAGCTTGGCGTCGTCCGGCTGACAAGGCTGTCTATATCCGACTAGAGACTAATTTATTAGGCTCTACAAAGGATATGCCGCAGGAAGGTAAGGCAGCCAAATGAATATATATGCCTCCATATTCGCTGCACCACCTTGAATGTACTTATGACACCCAAATCGGAAGCTGCTAGCCTTTTAGTCCGCCCATGCTCATCCCCTGGGTCAATTTTCTCTGTACTGCGATGTACAGTATAAGTGTTGGTAGCATGACAAGAACAAGTCCTGCATAAAGCTGACCGTAATTCGCTGCCGCCTGCTGTGCCTGCATCAGCTGCATCAGTCCTACCGGCAATGTTTTATCTACCTTCGTGAGCAAGGTCAACGATAAGATATATTCGTTCCAGAAAGATAAGAAGTTAAATAAAATCACGGTTATAATGCTTGGTCTTGCCATTGGCATCATAATCATGCACATCGTTCGAAAGTATCCGCTGCCATCCATAAAGGCAGCCTCTTCATAATCCTTGGGAATCGTCACAAAGAAGCCGGACAGCAGATAAATCGTAAAGGGCAGAGCGGTAGATGCATATACAAGAGCAAGTACGAATATGTTATTTAAGAACATTCCACTGCCAATGACTGTTTTCAGCCATTTGTCCGCATTTACCAGCATCAGGAAGATCGGAACGACGATATAATTCATATTGATGAAAAGACCACCCATGAATAAGGTATTCAGTAATTTACTTCCCTTAAAACGGTATCTTGCAAGTACATAAGCCGCGGGTAATGCTACTACGAGCAGTATCAGCAGCGCTACGACGGCTGCGATTACGGAGTTCATCATGTAGTCGCCCATCTTTGCGGTCTGGAAGGCTTCTATAAAATTCTGAAAATAGATTCCCTTCGGAAGAGCCCACGGATTACCGTAAAATTCTGAGTTTTTCTTAATGGAAGCCATAAATACCCATGCGATTGGTACGACAATGCTGATAGCTAAGGCTCCAAGTAACACAAATATAAAAATATGAAAGAGTTTTTTGGTCATACTGTTTTCTTTTCTATGTTTCATGGCTTCCTCCTAGAATTCTAATGGTTCTCGTTTGGTTACGAAATTCACGGCTGCTGCTAATCCAAAGGAGAAGAGAAATACGACTACACCAATTGCCATACCATAACCATAAGAAGAGTTTGTGTAGGCC
>JBASOB010000366.1:0-4687 GCA_049657865.1 Mobilitalea sp. | reverse complement strand
CAGTATCTGACTAATAAATGAGTAATAAATTGATAATGACATAGGAATAGCAGAAAATGAGGGATCTTTATAAACATGAAAAACGATACCTTCCTTCGTTGTAATTTTATTTTATATCAGTTATAATAACGGTTAGAAAATGTACCATCAATTTTCATGCCCCATAAAATTCGTTTCAGTGGCAGACGGATATACCTGGGACCATAGATGAAAGGACAATAAAATGAGAAAATTAGCACTAACCGATGAAATATTATTATCCGTTGACAAACCGGCCCGTTATATTGGCGGAGAAGTCAATATGACAGTTAAAAATACAGAGGAAGTAGATATTCGCTTTTGTATGTGTTTTCCTGACGTATATGAGATAGGGATGTCTCACCTGGGAATTCAGATATTATATGATATGTTTAATCGCAGAAGCGATACTTACTGTGAACGCGTCTATTCTCCTTGGACAGATTTAGACAAAATAATGAGGGAGAAAAACATTCCGCTGTTTGCACTCGAAAGCCAGGATCCAATTAAAGATTTTGACTTTTTAGGAATAACGGTTCAATATGAAATGTGTTACACCAATATTCTACAGGTTCTTGATCTGTCCAATATCCCGCTTTATGCAAAAGATAGAACAGAAGACGACCCGATTGTACTTGGAGGTGGTCCTTGTACTTATAATCCGGAGCCGATTGCTGATTTCTTTGACTTTTTCTATATCGGGGAAGGAGAAACTGTTTATGATCAAATCCTGGACCGCTATAAAGAATGCAAGAAGACAGGCAGATCTAGAAAAGAATATTTGGAAGAAATTTCAGGTATTGAAGGAATTTATGTACCTTCCTTATATGATGTTACCTATAAAGAAGACGGTACGATTGAAAGCTTTAAGAAGAATTATCTACTTGCACCGGATGTAGTTAAAAAGCAGGTGGAAATGGATCTGAGCGATACTTTCTATCCAGCAAAGCCGTTAGTTCCATTTATTCAGGCTACACAAGACAGAGTAGTACTTGAGATTCAGAGAGGCTGTATCCGTGGCTGTAGATTCTGCCAGGCAGGCATGATTTATCGCCCAATCCGTGAAAGAAGCCTGGAATTTTTAAAAACATGCGCAAAGGAAATGTTAATGTCTACCGGGCATGATGAGATATCTTTAAGTTCTCTGAGCTCCAGCGATTACTCAAAACTGCAAGAATTAGTACATTTCTTAATAGAAGACTTTGGTTCTAAAGGGGTCAACATCTCACTTCCATCCCTCAGAATAGATGAATTCTCTCTTGAGGTTATGAGCAAAGTACAAGATGTCAGGAAGAGCAGTCTGACTTTTGCTCCGGAAGCAGGAAGCCAGAGACTCCGTGATGTCATCAATAAAGGATTGACAGAAGAAGCAATTTTAGGAGGTGCCCTGAAAGCTTTCAGCAGCGGATGGAACCGCGTGAAATTATACTTTATGTTGGGACTTCCGACAGAGACAGAAGAAGACATTGAAGGAATTGCAATCCTTTCAGATCAAATAGCCAGAGAGTATTATACGCTTCCGAAAGACGCAAGAAATGGTAGAGTTAATATTACAGCAAGTACCTCTTTCTTTGTTCCGAAGCCATTTACCCCGTTCCAGTGGAGTAGAATGGATACCGGAGAGGAATATGTGAAGAAACAGCGTTTCTTAAAGAAGAAGATTAGAGAACAGCTCAACCAGAAGAGTCTTTCTTACAATTGGCATGAAGCTGAACTTAGTGAAATTGAAGGTTTATTTGCAAGAGGGGACCGCCGTATCAGCAAATCAATTTATGATGCTTATAAAGCCGGTTGCATGTATGATTCCTGGAACGAATACTTTGATCATGATAAATGGATGAAAGCATTTGAAGATAATGGCGTTGATATGCCGTTCTACAATTGTAGAGAAAGAGGAGAAGACGAGATCTTCCCTTGGGACTTCATTGATGTCGGCGTAACAAAGGCATTTTTACTTCGTGAATATCATAGGGCAAAAAGCGAAAAAGTAACACCAAACTGCAGGCAGGCGTGCTCTAATTGCGGAGCTAATTCTTTTGGCGGCGGGGTTTGCTTTGAGAATTCGACAATAGTAGAAAGTGAGGTGACATCAGATGAAGGTCAGAATTAAATTTCAGAAATTTGGTACCATGAAATTCGTCGGTCATCTTGATGTGATGAGGTATTTCCAGAAAGCATTTCGCCGTTCGGAGTTCGACAGTGAATATACCAAAGGTTACCATCCGCATCAGATTATGTCTTTTGCTGCTCCGCTGGGAGTAGGATTGACCAGTGATGCTGAATATGTCGATATTCAATTATTAACGAGTGATTCACCCGAAATTATGATTCAAAGACTGAATGCAGTACTAACGGAAGGCTGCAATATTATAGATTTCCATCCCTTGATAGACAGGGAAGAACACCAGAAAGCAGTTACAGCAATGTCACTGGTTACTACGGCTGATTATCTTGTTTCTCTAAAAGATGGATACCTCATAAGTGATGCAATTAATTCCAAGAAGGAATTTGAAGAAGCATTTCAAAAATTTATGGAGTTGCCGGAAATCTTAATTGATAAGAAAACGAAAAAAAGTGAAAAAGTAGTAGATATCAAACAACTTGTTAATTTCATGGATTTTGATGAGAAGTTATTTGAAGGCAAATGTCAGGCAGCCAAGGTGGAATCCTTTGACGAAACAGATTCGAAGGAGAAAATGGAAAGCGTTGCAGATGTTTATCAAAATGGGATTAAGGTATTTATGCAGATTGATACCGGAAGTGCTTCTAATCTGAAACCGGAATTAGTACTGGAAGCATTTCATAATCATATTGGGGCGCCCTTTAATGTATTTGCATGGCAGGTACACCGTCTGGAAGTATATACCAAAGACGAAGAGAGCGGTAAATTAGCTGCATTAAATCAAGTAGACAGATAATTTGATTATGTCGACATGTAATTTGATGATGCAGACAGATGATTTGATGATGTAGACAGATGATTTGATGATGTAGACAGATAATTAAATAAGATGACATGATGATACAGGTTAAAAATAATAAAATAGAAATCAGAAGGAATTATTCCTATACTGATAATTATGGAGGTCGGGGATGGAGAATAAGCTAGTTATTACGAAAAAAGATAACGTTATTATTTCTGCATTCTTTGAAGGCAAAGATATGGTACAGGTTTCTCTGAATGCTTCAGAGGAATCGAGTATCCTTGGCAATATCTATCTGGGAAAAGTTAAAAATATCGTGAAAAATATCAATGCCGCCTTTGTAGAAATCGGAGATGGCAGAATGTGCTATTATTCTCTCGGAGAAAATCGTTATCCAATCATAGCGAAAGAATCTGCTGATTTAGAGAATAATACGAAACTCATGGAAGTTAAGGTGAAAATCGGCGATGAACTAATTGTGCAGGTTTCGAAAGAAGATGTGAAGACAAAGGCTCCGGTGGTTAGTTCTAATTTGAATTTCACAGGTAAATATGTTGCACTGACGTATGGTAAGCCAACCGTCGGGGTATCTGCAAAAATTACCGATGAGAAAGAACGTCGTCGCTTGAAAGAAATAGCAAAAAAATATGCGCAAAGGGATTATGGATTTATCATTCGTACGAATGCGGTCTTTATCCCAGAGGAACAGATCATTACTGAAATGCAGAAGTTAATAGAAGCTTATGAAAATATTAGAAATTATGGAATCCATAAAAGCTGCTTTTCACTGCTGCATCGAACACCGCCAAACTATTTATGCGATATTAGAGATGGATATACCGGAAATGTGGACGAATTTATAACGGATGATGAAGAGCTTTTTGGACATATCAAAGAATATTTGGAAGCCTATCAATCGGAAGATTTAGGGAAACTTCGTTTTTATCAAGATCATTTGCTAAGCCTTTCCAATCTTTATGGCATCAATTCTAAGGTTGAAGAGACGATACGTCCGCTGGTGTGGCTTAAATCTGGTGGAACACTTGTGATACAGCCAACAGAGGCATTAACAGTGATCGACGTAAATACCGGAAAAGCGGTAAATGGTAAAAAGAACGTACAGGAAACTTTTCTTAAGGTGAACCGAGAAGCTGCGAAAGAAATTGCTAAGCAGATCAGACTCCGAAATCTTTCCGGTATCATTATCATAGATTTTATTGATATGGAACTGAAGAAAGACCAGGAACTTTTAATGGAGGAACTGGAAGAATATTTTAAGAAGGATTCCATAAAAACAACGTTAGTTGATATGACGGCACTTGGTCTAGTTGAAGTAACAAGAAAAAAAGTTCGAAAGCCCCTGCATGAACAGGTGGAAGAGGTTAGAAGGTTATAGTTATGGTTAAAACGAATGTAATGCGTTTGTTAGAACAAGCTGGAATCGCTTATCAATCTTTTGAATATGAAGCAGATGAAAACAACCTGGCGGGAGAACATGTCGCAGAACAAATCGGCATACCGCAGGAACAGGTATTTAAGACACTGGTAGCAAGAGGCGAGAAGAGGGGTATTATTGTGTTTTGCATCCCTGTCAATATGGAACTCAATCTAAAAAAAGCTGTCGCAATTATCGGAGACAAGAAGATTGAAATGCTTCACGTCAAGGATCTGCTTGCGACGACCGGTTATATCAGAGGTGGATGTTCGCCTATAGGAATGAAGAAGAAGTTCCCCACCTATATGGA
>JBASOB010000365.1:0-7015 GCA_049657865.1 Mobilitalea sp. | reverse complement strand
CCAATCATAATTCCTTCTAGCTGAAAGAAGGTATTCTCATGGCTGGCATCAATATTCTCATTTCTAAAACATCTTCCCGGGAACAATACTTTCAAGGTTTCACCAGGATTAGGAGCTCCGTATTTTCTCATAATCGTATTCTGTGCAGCGGAGGTATGTGTCTTTAACAACTGCCCGTTTTCCAGATAATAAGTGTCTGTCATATCTCTTGCAGGATGGTTCTTCGGAATATTTACGCCCTCAAAGTTGTTAAACTCTGTCTGGATTTCTAAACCATCTTCGATAATGAAACCCATCGTTTTAAAAATATCTTCAATCTGTTTCTGAACAATGGTAATGGGATGCAAGGTTCCAACCGGTGCAGCTGATGGAATAGAGAAGTCATAACGTTCTGCGCTTGCGATTTCTCTCTGATATTCCTTTTCTTCCATTTTTTTCTGATACTCTATGATTGCTTTCTCACATTCATCTTTGAGAATATTAATCTGCATACCAGCTACCTTTTTCGCCTCTGCGTCTAGGTTACGAAGGTTTTTTAATTCTTCGGTAATAACCCCCTTCTTGCCTAAAAAGGATACTCTGATTCGCTCAAGCTCCTCTTTTAAACCAGCTCGATTTAATTCTGCACTAAACTGCTCTTTAATTTTTTCCAAGTTTTCTAACATATTCATTCCTCCTTAACATAATATAATCAACAATTTGTTTTTGAACACAAAAAAAGCCCTCGTCATATAGGGACGAAAGCATCGTGGTACCACCCAAATTCAAGCCAGATAATCTTGGCTCCTCAACAGTCATAACGGAACTGATCCGGCCTATTCTCTATCAACAGATTATCCTTATCTCAAATATACATCTTCTTACTAACTCTCATGTATATCATTATAAGTTACACTTATCAATATCCAATCGGCAACTCCGGTGTCGAACTTCGAACTATATCCGAACCCTAAACATGCTCTCAGCCGGTGGCACGTTCTCTCTGGCGGGAAAATATATTCTACTACATTCACCTTCAACGTTGTTATCATTTCACTTATCTTAATAGACTATTTCAGGATTGTCAAGGTATTTAGACTGATTTTATTGCATTTTTCTAGCATTTATATTGAATAAATATTTTTATACTTTCCCTAACGGTGATTCTATGCTAGACTATGGAGACAAAAGATTAGGAGTGAAGCGATTTGGATAACAAAATAATATTCTTTGATATTGATGGAACGATTCTCAGCCATAGAGACAATAGCATCTCAGATAGTACAATTTCGGCCATCAAACAGGCACAGGCAAATGGACATCTTACCTTTATTAATACCGGCAGAACTCTTGCCGAACTGGAAGACAGAATCACGGAAATTGGATTTGACGGGTATGTATGTGGGTGTGGCACCTATATTTTACATAACGATTCCGTGTTACTGCAACAGACGATTGATGCTGCTACCCTTCCCACTTTGATTGACGATTTACATAAATATGAGATGGAAGCAATTCTTGAGGGTACTTCAGCTATTTATTATGATAAAATTTCAACTATGCCTTATATTAAAATGATTAAAGAAAAACAGATTTTTGGCCGCAAAACAAATATTCAGACCTGGGATGGTCCGGATATTTCAATTGATAAATTCTGCATGTGGTCACAACACGATGATAATTTTCAAAAATTTTATCAAAAATATGAAAACGAATTTGAATTTATTGATCGGGGCGAAGATTTTTACGAGGTGGTTCCTAAGGGCTATTCCAAGGCAAGCGGTATCGAATTTCTAATTAATCATTTCGATATCCCACATGATAACACCTACGCCCTCGGTGACAGCTCCAATGATTTATCAATGCTAACCTATGTAAAGAACAGCATTGGAATGGGTAATTCAGATGAAGTCATTTTAGACGTGGTTTCCTATGTAACAGAAGATGTTGATAAAGACGGTGTTGAGTTGGCTTTAAGGCATTATGGCATTATATAAATCACCATGCCTTTCTCTCTGACTGCAAACTTTGGGTCGCAGGCACAAAGTTGCGTGTGAAGTTTCTTTTCTTCACACTATTCAACCTCTATTTTAATATAGTTGCATAAACATGTGATATTGTGCATGTTTATGCATTTTTACTGTGTATTATTCCTTGCATTACTTTGTATAATATGATAGAATTATCAAGGTGATTTTGTAATTATTGCTATCGTAAAAAAGGAGTGTTATTCATGCAAAATTATGACGTAATTATAGTTGGAGCCGGCCCTTCCGGTATTTTTTGTGCATATGAACTGATTAAGGAAAATAAAGACCTTAAAATATTAATGCTTGAAAAAGGCAGATCGATCGAAAAAAGGAAATGTCCAAAGAGAACAACGAAGGCATGCGTCGGCTGTCAGCCTTGTTCCATCACCACCGGATTTGCAGGTGCCGGAGCATTCTCTGACGGCAAGCTTTCCCTGTCCCCTGATGTTGGAGGCAATCTTCCTGAAATACTTGGATATGACAAAGCCCTTGAGTTAATTCATGAATCAGACAGTGTTTACCTGAAATTCGGTGCCGATACCAATGTTTATGGTATTGACAAAGAAGCCGAAATTCGTGAAATCAGAAGACGTGCAATCAATGCAAATTTAAAGTTAATTGAATGTCCGATCCGTCACTTAGGAACAGAAGAGGGTTATAAGATATATTCCAGACTCGAAGAGCATCTTCTAGATTCCGGTATCGAGATCATGTTCAATACTATGGTAGAAGATATTATAATCGAAGATTCCGAGGCAAAAGGAGTCGTAACTTCAAAAGGCGATACTTTCTATGCAGGTGAAATTGTATCAGCCATCGGTCGTGAAGGATCTGACTGGTTTAGCCATATCTGTAAAGGACATGGAATTGATACAAAAGTTGGTACAGTAGATATCGGTGTTCGTGTCGAGGTTCGTGACGAAGTAATGGAATTCTTGAATAAGAATTTATACGAGGCAAAACTTGTTTACTACACCCCTACCTTCGACGATAAGGTTCGTACTTTCTGCACCAATCCATCCGGTGAAGTTGCTACCGAATATTATGAGAATAACTTAGCTGTAGTCAATGGCCATGCCTATAAGGCTAAGGATTATAAAACAAATAATACTAATTTCGCCATCCTTGTATCAAAGAATTTTACAAAGCCTTTTAATACACCGATCGAATATGGCAAACATATTGCTCAGCTTAGCAACATGCTTTGCGGTGGTAAAATCTTAGTACAGACTTTTGGTGATTTCCAAAGAGGAAGAAGAACGACAGAAGAACGTCTCTGCCGTAACAACCTAATTCCAACATTAAAGGATGCTGTTCCAGGAGATTTATCCCTTGTATTCCCTCATCGTATTATGGTAGATATTAAAGAGATGCTTCTTGCTCTTGATAAAGTTACTCCTGGTATTGCAAGCGATGAAACTTTATTATACGGTGTTGAAGTGAAATTCTACTCCAATAAGGTAGTTGTTAACAGAGACTTTGAGACAAGTGTGAAAGGTCTTAGAGCAATCGGCGATGGTGCTGGTATCACCAGAGGCCTCCAGCAGGCATCTGCGAATGGAATCAGTGTTGCGCGAAGCATATTAAAGAAAATGAACAAGTAAGAATATATTATTAATTATCACTTTATTTATAAGTCACCAATTTCTACAATATTTAAACAGTAAAAACTCGGCCAATGAATGCGGCCGAGTTTTTTCTCCTCTATCCCCTAAAAGCTAACTCCTCTGATATCTATAATGCGTCTGGTCCACGTTCGCCTGTTCTTATTCTGACAACGTCCTGAACATCATAAATAAATATTTTACCATCACCATAATTGCCGGTATTGATTTCTTTTACAACTCGGTCTATTATTTTTTCTGCCACTTCTGGTGGAACAACCGTCTCAACTTTTACTTTTGGTAATAAATTGACATGAAATTCTGTTCCTCTGTAAATGTTAACATATCCTTTTTGTTTACCATATCCCATTATATTTGTAATCATAAGACCATTTGCATCACATTCATGCAAAATTCTTTTTAAATCTTCTAATCTTTCCGGTTTGATAACAATTTCTAGTTTTTTCATTCAGTTTTCCTTCCTCTCTATATTCTTCAATATTTTATTACCTTATTTCTTTGTTCTTTCACAAATATTTTCTTACTATTATTATAATGTTTCTTTCCACATTGTGAAATAAATTTCTTAATCATATTTTATAAGATTTATAAGATAATTTTATTGATAATTAATTATTGATGCTGCTTCCATTATTTGAATCGATCCAGCTGTTTCACAGGCATGTTATCTGGTTCATCATAATCCTGCTCACTTTTCACTAGCTGCATGTCAGGATATGCCTCAACACCCATTTCAGGTACATCAAGACCTTCAAGCTCTGCTCCAGGTGAAACACGTAACCCCCATACTTTATCTAATATCTTAAAGAATACGTAGGATACTCCAAAACCCCATACGATTAATACGACAACTGCAATTAATTGTGCTCCAAGCTGTGAAGCATCTCCATAAAACAAACCCTTTACTCCTCCTGCAACTCCGTTTAATCCATCACCATAAGAACCATCTGCAAATAAGCCAAGTGCGATTACGCCCCATACACCATTTACACAGTGTACTGAGATTGCACCAACCGGATCATCAAGTCTCATTTTACGCTCAACAAACGGCACTGCGAGACAAACAAGAATTCCACCTACTAATCCAATTACAAAAGCTGCTGATGCATTGATAAATGCACATGGTGCAGTTACTGCTACAAGTCCTGCCAAAGCACCATTCGCTGTCATTGAAGGATCTGGCTTGCCATAAACAATCCACATATAAAACATAGCTACAATACCACCGCTTGCTCCTGCAACCATTGTATTTGTTGCAACAATCGCTAATCTAAAATCAGAAGCATTTAATGTAGAACCAGCATTAAAGGAGAACCAACAGAAGAATAGAATAATCGTTCCAATAATCGCCATAGGAATATCATGACCCCTAAAAGCCCTTATCGACCCATCTTTTTTAAATTTACCGATTCGTGGTCCAAGAACGATTGCACCGGATAATGCAATCATACCTCCCATGGCATGAACAACTGCAGAACCTGCAAAATCAACTACCCCATGTCCAAGACTGAAATTCTGTCCAAGCGTTGCCATCCAACCGCCACCCCATACCCAGTTACCAAAGAAAGGATATAGAAACATTGAAATAAATAGTGCAATAATTAAATACGCTGAATATTTGACTCTTTCTGCCATAGCTCCGGTTGGAATTGTTACGGTAGTATCCATAAATACCATTTGGAAGAAGAACAATGCATAAATTCCCGGGTCATACATTCCTGATCCCGTAAGCATGAATCCTTCATAACCCATGATTCCACCTAGACCTGCAACCGAAAACATGGAATCAAGCGCCGATCCTCCGCTTCCAAGTCCAGCTGCCCCACCCGAACCGCCAAACTGAATTGCGAAACCGGTAAAGAAGTATCCCAAGGCGCCAACTAAAAATACCATAAAATTCATTGTCATGGTATGTGCTGCATTTTTACCACGGCAGAATCCTGTCTCAACCATTGCAAATCCACATTGGAAGAAGAAAACCATGAATCCTGTAATCATAATCCATACGAAATTAGCACCATAATATGCTTTATTTGCTGTTGTGGCTACATCATCTAATGTTTCCGCTCCCGTTGTCGCAACATAGGAAGCTCCCGTTGGATCTGCTGTTCCCGGTGATGATAATGCAAACGCCATTCCGATTGCCAGTCCTGCTACTAGTACCAGTAGTCCAATTAGTTTACCACTCTTCTTCATAAATATGACCTCCCTTTGATTAGTTATATTTTTTTGAAACACTAATCTTCTTCTCTTTTTTGAAATTCTTCCAGGAAAACTTATCTGTACTCCTTAGAAAACCATCCTTGAATTTGGATACCGTGATAAAGTTTCGTAATCCCATATAAGCAATGAGCAGTCCAAACACATAACCTGGAACCTGATTATTAAGAACATTGAAACTGATGTCCTTAAGTGCACTATATACACAGAAGAAAACCCCCAAATACAGAATGATTAATGTTACTAGATAGAGTAAATACACAATCACTTTCTTTTTCATTAATTCCTTTTTTACTTCTTCCACATTTCCTCTTTTCTGATTATTCATACTTGTACTCCCTTCTTTGAATCGTTCCTTCCATTATGGAAAGTCAATCATGATTTTATAAAAAATGGGGTCACGGCTACTTTTGCCCTGACCCCATCGTCTACACATTTTTACTCTAAATATAAAAAAGTCAAAGCGGGTTACGCTCTGACTTCATTGTCATTGGCTGTAAACGTAAGAAAGTCAAAGCGGGTTGCGCTCTGACTTCATTGTCATTGGCTGTAAACGCAAGAAAGTCAAAGCGGAGTACGCTCTGACTTCATTGTCATTGGTTATAAACGTAAGAAAAGGTCAAAACTTTAACAGTCTTGACCTCTTTGTCATGTACAATAATATATATCAAAACGGTAGAAATATAGTTAATAAATTTCTATTGTCATGAACTACAAAAATCAAAGAATATAATTCTTTGACTTGCTCGTTTTGATTAATAATTTAACGAGAGTATATCATATAATTTTTACGATTGCAAGTAATATTTAAAATTTATTTTATTCTTTCTGATTGCCGTCAATTGAAATATCAAATTCCGCACTAAACTCTTTTCTTATCAACATATCAGCATTGCATCTCCAAAGCTAAAAAAACGGTATTGTTCTTTGACTGCTTCACTGTATGCAGCCATGATATGATCTCGTCCTGCAAGCGCTGAAACCAACATCATCAGGGTCGATTCCGGCAGGTGGAAATTAGTAATCAAGGCATCGAGTACTTTAAATTCATAACCTGGATAGATGAATATCGAGGTATCTCCGCTTCCCGCTTTTACGATTCCATTTTCGTTGGATGCGGATTCAATAGTTCTGCAGCTGGTAGTTCCAACACAGATAATC
>JBASOB010000364.1:0-19791 GCA_049657865.1 Mobilitalea sp. | reverse complement strand
TATAGGCACTCTAATAATACGCTAACAATTTACTGGAGATCCCGACGTTGTCGGAATAAGAAATTAGATGAAATTTGTGGATACAAATGCTCCGGAATAATCAAGGTGTAGTTATTCGGGTGCTTACCCAGCAACTAAAGTATTTGCTCCTATATGAATACCTTCTGGATATAATTTATCTAATCGAACATTCCTCTCAATAATTGATTCGCTTTAAATATCGTAACCCTTTATTTGAAGTAATAAAACCCTTAAACGACGAAAAATATTAGCAACAAACAACCTAAGAGCAAAATCTTTTTATAAGTATCCATAAGATTTATCTTTATTTCTTATATATCGAACTATCCCAAACAAAATGAACAATGGACTAATTAATTATAAAGTAATAATTGTCAATGTCTATAACTCAATGACGCATTTATAAAATGCTTAGTTTTGCGTATCCTGACATTTTCTATTTAATTTGTATAAATCATTGTCGTGACATAGAATTAAATCTAATCAGTATTAAGCAACTTATCAATTATTTTAATCGTTTCAGATACATCAAATTGATAAGTATTTTTGTCTCCAATTAAATTAATCCAATTTTCATTGTTATTCATGTTAAAATTTCGGTCCATTTTTAATATTGTATCATTCATTTGCTCTATTTGTGAACAATAGAATCCTACCTTTTTAAATAGAGTAAAATACGGTAAATATTCTTTCAACACCTTAGGAAATTCTAACACAATCAATGGTTTATTTAATGTGTATGAAATACTTAATGCTGTACTCCAGTGTCCTAGTATAATTGATGCAGAAGCAGCTTGACTTTCTAAATCTATGGAATTAAAAAAGAATATATTTTCATGCCAATTCGTTGTCCCAAAATCTTCAATGCATTGAGCGGGATGAAGTCTAATCTCTAATTTTAGACCGAAAGAAAGAGCTACATCATTAATACTATTAATAAAATCACGCTCTCCTTGATCATCAATGGAAGACATACCAAATTTTCTTAATGGCTGATAAATGAATAATATTTTCGGTTCACTATTAATTTGTCTTAATGAATTGATCTCCGATAAATCTGTGAATAATGGGATACCAGTAATTGTAACATTTTTCTCATTTAAGTGAAAAAATGAACTGTAATATGTATAATTATTGTTCGAATAAATGATATAATGACTAAATGCATAATTATTAAGACAACGCGCATCAAACTTTGTATTTCTCAATATTTTCTTTAAACTCATACGTTTTTTTTGAAACACCAATTTTCTTTTAATGCGGACATAAGACAATCGGAATTTACTTATATGAGCGATTTTATCTCCAAACACTATACCATGATCATGTAAAATAGTAGGAATTTTGAGCATTTGACATATTTCCCAAACTAATTTATCTAGTTGAGATTGAAATGTATAAAAAACAAAAATATCAATTTCTAAGCTTTTTATTAAATCAATTATTGATCTCGTTGAAGTAAAACTTAAATCAAATGAATTAACTTGGGTATCAAAACATAGATCTTTATTTGATCTATCTTTTGTTAATTCATTAATATGAAAAATAAATACATTATTGTGCGGTTGAAAATATTTTAACTGTCTATTAATGGTATAACCAGCCATTGATGTATTGTAAATACAAAATCCAATTTTTGCCATTTAGTATTTATTTATTTTTGTATCTGAATAGTATTTTAATCCCTGGTAAAATATAATTGTAAACAAATAAACGAAGAGTATAGTAATTTATTATCTTCCTTGTATACTTGTAATTGACCTTTATTGCTTCTTTAAACCTTTTAGTTTTAAGATCAGGTCTATAAGTTAGTGAATCGTTATAAATTCTCCAACCTGCAATAATTTTAGGTACAAAATCAATTTCAAGTTTATTTTTAATGAATCGACATTTTAAATCTGTATCTGCTCCAAAGGATAATGAAGTATCATAAACACCGATGTATGACAAAGTAGAGCGCTTATAGAAAGTAGATTGATCTGGTATTGTTTTCATTGTTTTAAAATAGGCTTTACTATCATAATTTATGTCTTTACCAAAAATAATTTTATCTATCTCTTTTCCTTCTTTATCTAATCCAATAGTGTATCCAAAAATCATATCAGCCGATATAGAACTCCTTATTTTTTCGCTGATTGTATGTAATGCATTTGGATATAGAATATCATCAGTATTGAGAAAACCAATATAATCATTCTTTGCTAAAAAGATTCCTTTATTTCGAGCATGATACATTCCTTTATCAGGTTCAGTGCATAAGATATTTATGTGTTCTGAATACTTATCAATAATTTCCAAAGTTTCGTCTGTACTTCCTCCATCTACAATAATGAATTCTAAATTGTAATATTTTTGATTTATTATACTTAGAATTGATTCTTCTATATATTTGCCTTGATTGTATGAGACCATTACTATGGATATCGAAGGCATAATTGTATCTTTATCTTCCATTAAGTTATATATTTTAATATTATTTCAATAAATCTAAATATTTATCAGTCACTTCCTTCCAATTTAGATTTCCTAATGATAAGGATACTAATACTTTCGAGTATTTAACATCATTTTTTAGTAAACGTAGCCCTTTAGTTATTGAGTTAATTGAAGAGTCGTTAATGAAAATACTATTTATATTATTTAATAGATTCGGTTCTTTACATATAGGAAGATCTTTTGGAATTATAACTTTAGTTCCACAAGCAATACTCTCCAAGTAAGCAATTCCAAAACCTTCAGAACTACTCGGTAAGATCATATAATCTGAAAAAGATAATATATCAACTATTTGAGCTGCATCCTTTTCACCGTGGAAAAAAACTTCTACTTTATTCAAAAAAGCTTGCTTTTTTAGATTCTCTACATAAGAATTCTCCCCTTTACCTACTATATGATATTGAATCGTTTCTTTATCTTCAAATTCTGCAAGTGCTTTAATAACTCTCTCTTGACCCTTTAGCGGATAAATTCTGGCTACTGTTGTAATTATTATTTTGTTCTTGTTTTCAAATTTCTCAGGCTGTTTATATTTAAAAATTTGATTATCGTAAGCATTTATAATTATATGAGTATCAGATTTTGTTTTACCATAAAATTTAATCCAATCATTGCATAATTGAGTTGAAACAAAAACAATATGCTTAAAACAAGTTTCAGTAATTATTTTTTCAATCTTTTGTTGATTGAGATAATTCACTATATTCTTATCAAATCCATTAATTCCGTGTACTGTAATTATAATTTTTTCTCTAATTTCTTTTGGCATGAAATGAAAATAGATGTAATAGGTTCCATGAATGTGTATTATATCTGGCTGTTTGAGTTTGATAATCCTATCAAAAAGAACCATGTAAACAAAAGATCTTATAATTTTTAAATTATAACGGTAAAATAAAAATAGAGAAACAAAAAAGTGTTTAAGCGATGATATTGGATTTTTAAGGATTTGGAGTATAAGATTTTTTTTAGTCCATCCTAAAATTTCTAAGTCATCTACGTATTTTTTTTCTTGATAAAAGTCTACGGCAAATAATGAATTTTCTATTGATCGGTAACTACTAATGTTATAAGCAATTTTCCATATAACTGTGGACAAACCTGTAGTTAATTTGCCCCCCTGTGCTTTTGTCAATGTTCCGAAAGTAAGTATCCTTTTATTTATCATATACTACTAATATTTTTTTTCTAGAAGTTATTGTATCCAAAATATTTTTCGAAATAAAAAATCGAACTTTCCTAAAGTTCCAAAATAATATTGGGAATCTTTTTTATTGAATAATCGAAATTTTTTATTAATGATAAGAAAAGCTAAATATGTGATTATGGGATAAACTAACAAATCAATCACACCAGATGGAATCAGCTTATTAACTAAAATGCTGGGGATAATAAGAAGAACAAATATTACCAAGAAATTTAATTCCTGATACAAAATAACTTTCCATGAAATATTGAAATAAATTATTTGAAATATACTGCAAATAATATACGAACTGAGAAAAGCTAATGAATTGGAAATCAAAATTGAATATTGACCATATTTAGAGAGGAAAAGAAAAAAGAAAGCGATATTTACTATTACAGAAGATAGTTGTATTAAAAATGTCTTTCCAGCTCGATTATTTGCTAATAAAAACTGATAAATTGGAATTTTAGAAGGTGAAAACAATAACATTGATATCGTCATAACAGATACAAAGACTGTCGCTTCGTTAGAATTATTATCACCCAACCATAAATTTATCAAATATGGAAAACAGAAAAATAAAATTACAGAAAATGGCATTATAAATATTTGAATCTTAGTTGAGAAGTCGTACAATCTATGTTTAAATTCATTCGTTGACCCTTTTGATGCGATAAATGGTAGTAATGGGTATAAACTTTTTGCAATCAAACTATTGATTTGAGTTTTAATTTTAAACCCAATTTCAAAGATTCCAACTGCATTTATATTGACAAAATTTGATAATAATATTTTCGACAATGGTTCAAATAAAAAAGCAATAATTCCAGTGAAATAAATTTTACTTCCATAAGCGAGTTGTTTTTTTATTGAGGGCAAAAAAGCTGAAAAGAGTTTTGAAAAATCTAGTCGACCCCAAATTTTGAAAACACTATAGGAAATTAATCCAAACCATAATATTGAAGAAAATAATATAACCATACCAATGGTGTATAATCTACCACCCATTAATATAACGACTATTATTCCACCCCAGTATAATAAACTATAGATAAATTGTATGATATTAGATATATAAACTTTTTGGCATGCATCAATTATCGCTGTTCCAGTTTGCCCAAACAAAAGAATAGCATTACTGACTATGAGAAGTCTGAATAATAAAGATGCTTCGATGAAATGTGCTTCTGGTATTGCAAAAATCTTAACTAAAATAAAATCTCTGAAAGTAAGCATGATAAAAGATACAATCAGTATTACTAAAAACATAAAAATGATTGTTGCTATTATATCATTATTAGATTGTTTTCCCTTACCTTGTTTTGAGATATAAATCATTAACGCCCCATTCAACCCAAAATTTGCCAGTGAATTGAGATTACCGACTATACTCACTATTGCAAATGTTCCGTATACTTCAAGGCCTAATTTATTAATAAATATAGGTACACTAATAAAAGCAAGTAGAGCTGTTAGTATAACTTGCAAAAGTCCAGAGAAAGAGTTATGTATTAATTTGTTTTTTTTCAAAATAGTATGAATAATGATAGTATTGAATTACCTTGGTGAACTAATAACAATAATTTCAAAGACTAAATCTTAATTGTAATCGTTCTTTCTTTGATAAATTGTTTATTCCAAGATAGAATAAGAAAAGATATATAAACCAAGAATTCAATAATAAATTCTGTAAAAAAAACGCGGCAAATATCATAATAAGAAAGGGGCGATTTATTTTCTGACTTACTTTCCATAATCTAAACATAACATAAACAAAGAAAATTGTTACGATTAAACCAAATTGAGTCAGTATACCTGAAAAACCAGAGGTATAATTCAATTTTTCTTTAGTATTACCTACAGCCCAGGTAAATGATTCTTGAATGTTGTAAACATAGTCACCAACGTTACCAAATCCAATCCCAAAAATCTTGTCATGATTATTTAGACTTGAAAAAATTTCAAAGCCACGGGATAAACGAGGATTTCCTATTATCTCAGTTTGTAAAATTTTATTTCTTGAAACCTCAAAAACGGGAAGTGTTAAGTAACTAAAGATAAAGCCAATGATCAAAACAAAAATTGAAATTTTCAAAAGTGCCCCAAGCTTCCAATTTAGTAAAATACTAAGCCATAAGATTGACATCATTATGAAACCTTGAGAAGAAGTTGATAATAAAACGGAAATAGTTATTAATACCGCCCATTTAAATTGTTGGTGCTTCAATGTGAGAAAAAGAAATGGCATCATGTATGTTGCATATGCCTGAGGTTCTGAGAAAAATGAAGAAGGACGTAATAGATTTTCAGCCCAATTTAATTGAGATTGTTCAGAATCAAGTGGAAGAATTTTAATTGGAGAAACAGGCACTTTAAATATGTAAGTATAAACAGATTGATATATAATTGCTATAATTGCAACAGTGCCAAAAATCTTAAAATATTTAAGGAGTAGATGCTCATCTATTTTGTTGCTGAAGATAGCAAGAGAAACCACTGAAATTAAAAAAGTAGCAACACCATATAAGCTTTGATGGATCAATAATTGTGATAAAACACATATTAATATAAAATACAAAATCCACTTATTAATGGAAATATCTTTGTATTTTATAAATGTACCTATACTAATTAAAGTCAATAATAATATACCGATACTGTAATTTGATAATATCAAGTATTGAGCCAATATCATATAAATTGGCAAATAAAAATTTATTGAATATTTTGAAGAATTAATCATTTAAAAAATGTTATTTAACGACTAATTTTGGATTTAACTAGTCAAGTAAGATGAATAAGTATAAGCAACAATATTAAAACTCGGACTTACAATTTTGTTTAACCGAACCATCAATTAAAATAAATTCTGTCATGTACAAAGATTTAACAAATGATATAAGAGATAGCAATTTCAATTTCGTTTGTCTGCGTATTTATCCAAAGATGTTTTCCACTACAATTCTTGATAAAATTCATTTTAAAAATAATATGACTTACGGATATCAATATCATATTTACCCAAACCTGTCTATTTACAATTGTTTAATTATTTCTTCGGTAATAATCCAATCTAAAGGTGTATCAATATCCATAGATGTAAATTCATCCATTAAATACTTTTTCTTCTTTGTGAATCTGCTCAAACCTTTTTCTTTTAATTCTTTTATATTTATAATATAAATGGCACCATTGTATTCATAGAACGGTGATAAGTCTTGTCTTCTTACGCCATATTGATTAAAATACAATTCAAGGTATCCATTCTCGTTTTCTTTACAAAGAACTGAAAGGGAATGAGATTCTTTAACTGAAACAACCATCTCTAAACTATCATTAAACAGATTTAGTGCTTCTTTAACTTGAGATACTTTTCTTAATGGTGAAGTGGGTTGCAGAAGTACCAACACATCATAATAAATGCCTCTCTTATCATAATAATCTATAGCATGAAGTAGAACATCATTGGTAGTGGCTAAATCTGTAGCCAAAATATCTGGACGTTTGAATGGAACTTTTAAACCGTAATCTTCTACGATGTTAATAATCTCAATATCATCAGTTGATACACAAATGTGTTCATCATTAGTCAATTGTCGAGCCACGTCGATAGAATAGTATACTAATGGTTTACCATTTAAGGGCTTTATATTTTTGTGTGGAATTCCTTTACTACCACCCCGAGCTGGAATAACATATAAAATTTTCATCTTATTTAATATCTATAAATGTTTGACCAATTCTTGCGCTTTCAGATAATCTTCGGGCTTGCCAATATCAATCCAATAACCTGTTAGTGGATATCTAATAACTTTGTGTTTTGTTGAAATAAGCATGTCCATAAAATCAGTAGCATTGTAGAAAACTCCATCGGGAATAAGATCAAATAATTCTTTCTTTATTAAATAAATCCCTGCATTGGCATAATAATTATAAGTTGGCTTTTCTCTTACTCCTTGAATTTCTCTACCGAATAATTCAAAAATTCCATAGGGTATACTTACAGAATAAGGTACAGCAGCCACGGTCATATCAGCATCGTTTTCCAAGAAGTGTAGATAAAAGTCTTCATAATCGATATTTGTAAATAAATCTGAGTTCATTACCAAGACCGTATCATTGACAAATGAATCCACAAACTTTACTGAACCTATTGTTCCAAGGAAATTGGGTTCGCGAACACATTTAACTTGGATATTTTTCCTTTTTTCTTTATAATGTTCAACCAATTGTTCTCCTAAATAATTTACAGTTACACTGATATTCTCAATTCCATAGCCTATCAATGCATCAATATTATAATCAATAATGCATTTGTCTCCAACTTTTAATAAAGGTTTAGGTGTAGTTAAAGTCATGGGACGTAATCGTTCACCCTTTCCACCCGCCATAACAACCACATCTATTGGTAAAATGGATTTATTTGATTTTAAATCATATACTTTTACAATTTGTTTATTACTATTGAGACAAGGCAAAAGCTCAATATTATTTATACGAAATTGTCTTATTTTCAATACATCTTTATCTTCTTCTGTTATGTATTTAAAATCAGGAAAAAACACTTCTTTTATATTATCAGTAACTGCTTTGCCATTTATTAATCCTCTTCTTATATCACCATCAGTCACTGTTCCAATCAATTGATTTCTGTCATTTAAAATAAAAAGTGTTTGTATATCTCCTGACAAACAATCTAAAGCAATTAAGGCATCTTTTATTACGGCTTTATCAGATAAAATATATTTTTTAAAGTTTTCCATTATATTATTTCTATTTCAATTATTTCGTCCGGAAGATAATTATGATATGCTTTTTTCCCGATGACAAAATCCCATTCTTGAGCAGAAATACCTCCTTTAGCTCTTTTAACTGTTAAATTGTCTTCTGAAAATAATTCACCTTTCAATATCTTTTTTTTTGCCACTATTGATTTAAGGACAACCTTCGATATTTCTTGTTCACTATGATTTGGCTCTTTAATCCCACTACCTAAGGCTTTCTCTATATTACGTATAGCAATTACCATCTCTTTGAGCTCTGATGGATCTAATGATGCAAGGTGATCGGGGCCATCCATTGATTTATTTAGTGTAAAATGCTTTTCAATTATAGTGGCTCCTAACGCTACTGCTGCGATAGGGACCTCGATACCTAATGTATGGTCAGAATATCCCACCCTACAATTAAATTCATTTTTTAATGTAATCATTGCATTTAAATTGACTTCGTTCATGGGACAAGGATAATTGGTAGTACAATGCAAAAGTGCGACTTCAGTGGCTCCGGACTTAATCAGCGTACTATAAGCCAATTTTACATCAGATAATGTTGACATACCTGTTGAAAGAACGACGGGTTGTTTTTTAGAACCGATTTTTCTTAAATATGGGATATTTGTTACCTCTCCAGAGCCTATCTTTAGAAAATTTAAATTTAATCCAACTAAAAAATCAAGACTCTCCTCATCATCAGGTGTTGATAAAAAATGGAGACCAATATTAAAGCAGTACTTTTGAATCTCTATAAAATCATTGAAACTTAATTCCAGTTTTTTAAGCATTTGGAACTGAGAATCATTTTTCGTGACTATATTTTTTTCCTGATATGAGGCTAAATCAGCTGATTTTGTCACTATATTCTCTGTAATCCATGTTTGGAATTTTATAGCATCAACTCCAGCCTCTTTTGCTTTATCACATAGTTTAAATGCCAAATCTAAACTTCCATTATGGTTCACTCCTGCTTCAGCAATGATAAATACACTCATTATCTCAATATTTATATTTCAAGTGATAGTTAATATATATATTTTCTTTTTCTTCATTTAACTCAACCCATTTATCACACAAGGACTGATAAATAGGTTTGTTGAATATAATTTTCCCAATGTAGAAATCATATTTACATTTTGAAAATCTGCTTTTAAACTGAAGTAAGGAATTATTTTCGTCTGAATTTGTTCCACCTCCAAGATGAAAATATTTCACCCTTTGTCTCTTTAATTCTTTTGAGGCCTCCCATAACAAAAAATTGTTTGGTGAAAGTTTTAAATAATTTTCATTGCTTCCTGACAAATGATAATGACCATAAAAGTCTGAAAAAAAGAATATAGCCGCAGCTATTACTTCAGAATTTAATTTGACTAACCCTAGAAAACTATTCCCTATTTCATTTTTGAATTTCTTGAAATAATCATCATTAAAGTAATAAAACTCATTTGCTTCCAATTTATTCATTGTATTATTATACAATGAAATAAAATCATCTAAATGAGTATACTCATAATCTGCAACGAATTGAAGACCATTTTTTTCTCCTTTTTTAATAGTATTTCTATTCTTTGTATGAATTTCTTGCATCCATATTTCTTGTTCTGAAATTTGTAAATTCAGTGCTACTGTTTGCCGATCTTTAAAGAGTTTACCTGAAGATGGGAAACACTCATGATTATTGAAAAGAGGATGAAACCGCAAAAAGCCAGCTATATAATTGTTTTGAGAGCCATATTCAAGAAAAGACTTCCATGCTTTTGTTATTAATATATCATCATAATAATTAAATATCGGTCCGCCGTAACCATAAACCGTTTCCAGATCGAAGTAGGTTTGATTTTCATACTTAAATTCTCTCAATAAATAAGGTAATAGAAAGTGAAAATCGTCTTCGTAATAATAAAAACAATACGCTTTTTCTGACCCAGATTCATAAAGTTTCAAGTAATTTTCTGTAAAATAGACATCCTTATGATCAGGACTAAATAAATCTAATAAATGATTCCAGTTATCTAATATTTTATATGACATTCTTAACACCTTCCAATATTGACAATATTAAATCCATCTCTTTCGTTCCATATCGTTGGTCAACGATTAAGGATAATTCATGTTCTTGCATTAAATTTCCTGTAACTAAATTAATATCTTCTAATGGCCAATGAACAGGACAATAAATTTGATTTTCAAACATTTTCCGTCTTACACGATTTCTATCATTAATTAATATTGGGATAAATAATGCCACCTCATCTTTATCAGGTTTCAAAATCGTACTAATTCCTAAATCATTCAATCCACTAATCAAATAATCACTATTCTTCTTCCTTATGTTTTGAATAAATGAGAAATCAGTTTTTGTGAATAGACGTTTTGATATATCACTCATAGAGCTAAATAAGTCTGAATCAATTAAATGTTCTCCCTTATCTAGTAAATCAAGATAAATATCGTCATTAAATATTTTGAAATCCCTTAAGGATTTCAAAATACCTCCTGCAAATTTATATTGACTAAACATACATTTGTTCTCCATAGTACTCAGTGAATAAGGTGTTTTGGTTAACCCTCCATCTGGAATTGCAAATGTTTTTCTTAAACTTGTAAATTTAAAATCGACTTTGTGGTCAGTATTTAGAAATGAATAAAATGCCTGAACTTGATCTTCTATTATTATAGCATCTGGATCAATTGATTTAATAAAATTAATCTGATCTATCATTTTCGTTATACCAAAATAATTGATTAACAAAACAATAGCTCCTTTACTATACAGAGAAGTAAATTTCTCTTCGTCTAATTGGAGTTGTTCGTTTAATGGAAAAAAAACAATATTTATATCCAGTTCGTTTACTGTTTTTATAATCGATGGACATAAATAATCTGGAAGCATTATACTATTGATATTTTTATTAGTTTTGAGAAATATCAGAATATGGTATAATGCAGCTCTACCAGATGAAAAATCATAGAAACCTTCTAATGTTTTTTCAGAACTGGAATTAATATCATCCAAATTATTTATCAGAATTTCAAATTCTCCTCCGATCATTCCTGTATTTTTTTGTTAAGATATTGTTTGATATGATCAACTACCTTAAAAGAGGTGTTTCCATCACCATAAAAATAATCTTTTACCATCTTCGTTCCTTTTTGTTCGACTAATTTCCAAGCATTTTGTATTGATAATAGTGAACTATCAGTCTGAGTCACATTATCGCATAAATGTCTGCCTTTTTGACGATTTCCAATATTGATAACATGCGTTCCTACACTAGGTGCTTCAACTATACCGCTAGACGAATTTCCAATGATTGCAAAACATTCTTGCATGAAACTAAGATAGCGTGTTTGCCCTAACGATGAGTAAATAGAGTATTTCAGCGGATTTCTTTTGACGACTGATTCGAAGTATTCATTTAGTTGTACACCTCCATAATCAGCATTAGCTTTTGTTATTACGACTGATATATCATTTACTTTATCCAACACTGCTATTACGTTAGCAGCCATTTCCATATTATATTCAAGAGTTTCTTGAGTTTCTGGATGAAGAGAAATTAAAATCCAACGATTTTCTTTTTTAATATTCAAATTTTCACTCAATTGTTCTCTATTCCATAACTGAAGACGCTTAAAATTCTCCAATCCAGGTTCACCTACTACAAAAACATTATTTTCATTCCCTTGCATTCTGATTATATTATTCGCAGAATCATCTACGCCAGGAAAATGAAGAGATGCCATCATAGTTATAGCATTTCGAATATCATTATCAATAGCACCGATTGTAATATCACCACCTGAGATATGCGCTATAGGTATATTCAGAAGTAATGCTGTGTTGCAAACAGGCAATAACTCATAACGATCTCCAAGGACAACCATTAAATCAGGTACAATTTGAGCAAGCACGTTTGATATGCCAATTGCACATCGTCCCATTGATTGAGCAATATTAAGCTGACTGTCAGTTTTTAAGTTCATATCTACCTTAGCTAAAATAGAATAACCGTCAGCTTCGATATCTTTATAAGTGAATCCTTGTTCTTCTGATAAATGAGCACCAGTAACGATTAATTGGAGCTCCAAATCAATATCATTATTGATAGCATCAATTATCCAACGTAAAAGTCCATATTCAGAACGAGACGCAGTAACAATACAAACTTTTTTCATTTCACCCATTTATAAAAAACATGCTCTCCTCCTAATAAAGGGAGATTCCGAATTTGTGTCTCTTCGGTTTTAGCGAAAGAGTTTTTTTCAAAACATTTAATCGATGGAATATTATCATTTGCAACCCATGCAACTATTTTTTTATCAAAAATTGATGTTGCACTTCTAATTATAAAAGTTCCAATACCTAAACCGGTAAATTCAGAAATTACTCCGTAACTAATTTCTGAAGTAATTTCATCTACATCCTCTAAGTTAAAGTATCCTACACTAATATTCTCTTTTTTAACTATATATATTTTCCTTTTATTTTCAGGATCAATTTGTTGCAAAAACCAAGATTTAAATTTCTCATAATCTGGCTTTTGTGAAAAACCACCCCATGCAATATTATTGTAATCAGATTTCATTTTAAAGAAATCATCATAATCCTCTTTTACAGCAAGTCTAAATGATAGCATATTGAAATATTTATATTACACTACTCGGTATATTCACAACTCTGTCTGCAAACCATACAGTGTTCTGCAATCCGCCGGTTTCGCAATCCTTAAACATAGGGAGTCTGTTCATGAGTTCCCATATGGGTCGGGTCATGACTGCATGATCGTTGGTGTATTCCAGAAATTTAAGTTGCTCTTCTTTATCATTCAAAAGCACGGCATTCAACCAATAATTGGATTCTGAGCCTTCCGGTTCGGTAAAGAAGTGTATATTTTCTTTGCTAGAGAAGAACTGTTTGTACTTCTCTGCTGTTTCTCGTTTATTAGCTAAGATAGTTTCGATCTGTTCCAGTTGAGCACAACCCAATGCAGCGTTGATATTCGGCATCCGATAATTGTAACCAATATGATCATGAACAAATTCCCAACGATGAGGTATTTTGGCCTGTGTTGTCAGATGTTTCGCGAATTTCCCAAGTGATTCATCCTGAAACAATAGCACCCCCCCCCCTCCGGTGGTGATTGTTTTGTTTCCGTTAAAACTGATTGCACCGATCTTTCCGAATGTACCGGTATGTTTTCCTTTGTAAAAACTCCCAAGGCTTTCAGCTGCATCCTCAATCAATTCCAGGTGATACCGGTTGCAAACTTCTACCAGTTTATCGAGATGAACAGGGTGCCCGAATGTATGCATCGGCACACAGGCTTTGATTTTTCTGCCGGTTCGTTTGTTATAACAGTTGTCACCTTTTATTTCAGCGTGCTCATTTAACCAGGCTTCCATCGCATCGGGCGATAAACCCATCGTATCTTCATCTATATCAATGAAAACAGGATGTGCTCCAATATAACTGATAGCGTTACAGGTAGCGATAAAGGTCAATGCCTGGGTTATCACTTCGTCTTCTCTTTCAACCCCGACTAAAAGCAATGCCATATGCAGAGCGTTGGTACCGTTTACACAAACAACTGCTTTTTGTGTGCCGGTATAGTCGACCATCATTTCTTCAAAACGATCTACAAACTTCCCGACACTGGATACAAATGTGGTATCGATACATTCGTTCAGGTATTTCTTTTCGTTACCCCTGAAAGTAGGAACATGAAGCGGAACCATTTCTTCGGTTCTGTATAAGTCATGAATAAATTTGACAACGTCACTATACATTTCCACAATCTCAATTACATTTTTTCATCCAGATACTTGCCCTTTTCGATATAGTCGAAATTGGGGATCATTTCAAAAAACAACCCGACCAACTGGTCTTTGGTCCAGCTTTTATTTTGTTTAAACTCTTCTATTGTATCCGTGAAATGCTGTATCAGTTTCTTGTCATACAAAGCTTCATTTTTAATAATGCCCAGATTTTGAAAACGGTTCAGATCGATTACTTCATTCTCCGTAAAGAACTCTTCAAAGTCTTTTTCTCCGGTGGTATCACTCTGCGTAAAGAGGCAGGGCCATTGTCCTTTGTCAGGAAGTGAGTGAACCAGTTCTCTGGCTTCTTCTTCACTCTCACACAAATAGGGTTCATAACCAATGTGTTTGAGATACCTCACTGCAATATCCGAGAAAGTAATCAGATGAAGAGTTTCACTTAATCTGGGAAAGAAAATATCCCTGTTTTCTCCGAAGATGGTGGACATTAAACAGAGTTCACCTGATTCCTTGGGGATTACGAAATATCTTTTCACATCGTTGGGCGCCACAATGGGCTGACGTTTCTGAATCCTTTGATTGAAACCATGTAGAAGTGAGCCATCAGAAAAAGCAACGTTGGCAAAGCGGGCTGTGGAAATAGTTATCTGTTCACTATATTTCATCAGATACATTTCCATAATTCGCTTCGAGGCACCCATCATATTGGCTGGATTAGCGGCCTTGTCTGTGGATACACAAAAATATTTTTTTACACCTTTATCTATAGCCTGGCTTATCGTTTTTTCGGTATTAAAAATATTTACATCGATCATCCGCATCATGGTGAATGGATCTTTTTCACTGCGTACATGCTTTAGGGCAGAGAGGTTGAGCACATAATCGTACTCACCGTCGTTATTCCAAAAAGCATCGTATTCAATGGAGCCGATATCAAGTGCGAATGTTTGAAAATCTCCGTCAATATATCCGAAGGAACTGCGAATATCCCGCACCAATTCTACCATGTTATTCTCACTGATATCAACCACATGAAGTTTTCGGGGATTACGTTTAAAAATCTCCTTGGTTACTGCCTGCCCGATTGAACCTGCACCTCCAATAACCAGGAAACGTGAAGCACTTACTATTTTAGATAGTTCTTTCTCATGATTAGCAACATCCGCTGTAAAAAGTTCTTTATGCCTACCAATTAAATTGAGGATATTCATTTCGTTTTTCTATAATTTTTCAGAATTTTTTATTCCTCATTAGTCAAATATCACTTAATCTGAGTTATACTAAATCTTTCATACAATTATGCACAGAAACTTTCCAATATGGAATTTCAATCCCCAACACATTCTTTATTTTTGTCTTATCCAATACAGAATAATTTGGTCGGGTTATTTTACTGGGAAACTCATCGGAATGGCAGGGTTTTACATTACAGCAATTTCCAAACTCATCATTTATAGCTACAGCAAAATCATACCATGAACATACCCCCTCATTTGAAAAATGATATATTTGATTTTTAATTTCACTACCATTATTCTGTATTATGGTATGAATTACATTTGCCAAGTCTCCTGCAAATGTTGGTGTTCCAATTTGATCAAATACTACATTTAAACTTTCTTTTTCTGCAGTCAGCATTTGCATTGTTTTAAGGAAGTTCTTTCCAAATGAAGAATAGAGCCATGAGGTACGAATTATCACATACTCGCATCCAGAGTTTATAATAGCATTTTCACCCCGTAGTTTAGTTTCGCCATATACACCTAATGGTTTTGTTTGGTCTGTTTCTGTGTAAGGAGTATTCTTAGTTCCATCAAATACATAATCGGTAGAGATATGTATCAAAAATCCATTTCTGTCTCTGCAAACTTCTGCGAGATATTTAGGTCCGATATGATTAATAAGATCTGCCTTTTCTTTATCATCTTCTGCCTTATCAACGTTCGTATATGCTGCACAATTGACGACTATATTAATTTTATTAGATTCCAAATATCTTAAAACAGCTTCCTGATTGGTGATATCTAATTCTGCTACATCTGTATAAAAGTATTTATTGACTTTATCTTTTTCTTCAACCACCAGTCGAAGTTCATTTCCCAATTGTCCATTGGAACCGGTTACGAGAATATTATGCATATAGATCTTCCGTAAAATCGAATAAATACTCTGACTCAGATAATAGTTGATTTTTTTTGTCCTTTTCGGAAAGAATAATATCCTTCATTGGAATCTGCCAATTGATATTCAATGCAGAATCATTCCACATTATGCCTCCTTCTGATTGAGGTGCATAGTAGTTATCACATTTATATTGAAATATGGCTTCATCGCTTAAAACAATAAACCCGTGAGCAAATCCACGGGGTACAAAAAATTGTAGTCTATTTTCTTCTGAAAGCTCCGCTGCTATATGTTTACCAAATGTGGGAGAGCCTTTGCGTATGTCCACTGCAATATCCAAAACACTGCCTTTAACCAATCTTACTAACTTAGATTGTGCATTAGGTATCTTCTGAAAATGAAGCCCTCTCAAAACACCATAGGTCGATTTTGATTCATTATCTTGCACAAAAGTGGTTTTACATACTTTCTCTTCGAATTCTTTTTGAGAAAAGGATTCAAAGAAATATCCCCGGTCATCGGCGAATATTTTTGGCTCAATAATTACAACACCCTCTATATCTGTTTCTATTACTTTCATTCTTGTTGATATCTATCCGAATACATTTCCTCATAATACCTCTGATACTCTCCACTGGTAACATTATCCAGCCACTCCTGGTTATTCAGATACCAACGGACAGTCTTTTCAATGCCTTCTTCAAACTGAACCGAGGGTTCCCATCCCAACTCATTTTTAATCTTGGTGGCATCGATGGCGTAGCGCAAGTCGTGACCGGCACGGTCTGTAACATATGTGATAAGGTTATTGGATGAGCCTTCGGGTCTACCCAAATGTTTGTCTACCGTTTTAATGATAACCTTTATCAAGTCAATATTTGTCCATTCGTTAAACCCACCAATATTGTATGTTTCTCCAATGCTTCCTTTATGAAAAATCATATCAATTGCACGTGCATGATCCTCCACATAAAGCCAGTCCCGCACATTCTCTCCTTTACTATATACAGGCAACGGCTTGTTATTGCGTATATTATTGATAAAAAGAGGAATCAATTTCTCTGGAAACTGATATGGGCCATAGTTGTTGGAACAATTCGAAATAACAATAGGTAAACCATAAGTGTCATGATAGGCTCTGACAAAATGATCACTCGCTGCTTTCGATGCTGAATAGGGACTGTGAGGATCATACTTGGTATCTTCTGTGAAGAGTGTTCCGTCAAACTCCAAAGCGCCATAAACCTCATCTGTGGATACATGATAAAACAGTTTATCATTATAATCACCTGCCCAGCTCTCTTTTGCTGCCTGTAAGAGGGATAGTGTCCCCATTACATTGGTTCTGGCAAAGGTAAATGGATCTGTAATACTCCTATCGACATGACTCTCAGCGGCAAGGTGAATAACCCCATCTACATTATACTTTATAAAAACTTCTCGAATTCTGTCCAAATCACAAATATCCTCTTTCACAAAGATATAGTTTGGATTATCTTCTACATCACGTAGATTTTCAAGATTGCCGGAATATGTAAGCTTATCAAGATTAATAATCCTGGATTCCGGATATTTGTTGACCAAAAGTCGAACAACATGTGAGCCTATAAAACCTGCTCCGCCGGTAATCAATATATTTCTTTTGTAACTCATTTTATAAGATTCAGAAGATATTGTCCATACTGGTTTTTCTTTATCGGCTCAGCAAGCCGTAGGATATCGTCGCGATTGATCCATCCTTTCTTATAGGCAATTTCCTCGAGACAGGCAATTTTTAATCCTTGTCTTTTCTCAATCACCTCGACAAAAGTGGAGGCCTCGGACAGAGATTCATGGGTGCCGGTATCGAGCCAGGCAAATCCTCTACCCAACTGTTGTACCTTAAGGGCATGTTTTTTTAAATATTCCTGGTTGACAGTGGTGATCTCCAACTCTCCACGAGCTGACGGTTTAATATTTTTTGCAATCTCAACCACACTATTAGGATAAAAATAGAGGCCAACCACAGCATAATTCGATTTCGGATTTGTTGGTTTCTCTTCGATGCTGAGTACGTTGCCATCCTTATCGAACTCCGCCACACCGTAACGTTCAGGATCATTCACATAATAACCAAACACTGTGGCTTTATTGTGCTGCTCGGCATTCTCCACCGCTTTCACCAGCATGGAACGGAACCCCTGCCCATAAAAAATATTATCCCCCAATACAAGGCATACACAATCATCATCAATAAAATCCTCGCCAATGATAAAAGCCTGCGCCAACCCATCGGGACTGGGTTGTTCGGCATAATGGAGATTTACGCCATATTCACTTCCGTCACCCAACAATCGTTCAAAACCGGGTATGTCCTGTGGAGTGGAAATGATTAAAATATCCCTTATTCCAGCCAACATCAGGGCCGATATAGGATAGTAAACCATTGGTTTGTCGTAGACGGGCAACAACTGCTTGCTTATTCCCCTGGTAATGGGATACAACCGGGTGCCGGACCCTCCTGCAAGGACAATTCCTTTCATATTTTTTTAGCTATTAGCTTTCAGCTCTCGGCTGTCATCTTCTTTTTGATATTTATCTGTTCCAATGATGATTGTTTACGCAGACAATCAGTCATTGGCTGTTTCTTACTCTTTTAGAATAAGAATCGTGCAAGCACACTTCGTGACTACCGGTCACATAGAGATTACGCGCGGCAGATTGATTTTTAAAGTGGAACAAAATTACAATAAAAAACCCATATCCGTCCTTTTTTAATTTACTAAATCCAAAAAATGGGACATGGTTCTGCAATTTTGCTGACCTATAAACACACTACCCCAAAAAATTGTTTGACAAGGGCACCATTAAGTTTTTGTTACAAATGGCGGCTTCATTGCATTACGTGAAATACACGCTGTTAGAATTCTCCTGCATATCGTGAGTACCTCTGGTGGTTGGGGGGACCGTATGATCAGAATCGTTGAGCTATAAAATCAAGTAACTTATTGGGACTGATTTGATCTTTATAGGGATTCGTGTATGAATTATTCTGCTTCATAAAATCAACATTTATAGAATTTCCATTCAACAAGCTAATATAATTTTCATCGTAATAAAAATCATTTACGATGGTCGAATTATTTGTCAGTAATTTTTTTTCATACATGATGGCTTCCCAGGTCCTGAGTGTTGAACTCTTCGCATTTCCCTGTACAATTTCAAGAATGCATTTCGTACGAACAACGTGCTTTAAGTTTTCTATATAGCTCATTTTATGGATATAATGTAAACCATCGTCTTTGATTTTTTTAGAAGAGGGAACACCGGAAAGATAAAAATCACAGACGATCCCTTCTTTTTTTAACCGGTGAAAAACATCAAAAATTAATTCCAGGCGGTCTTTGGCTGAGCCAATAAAATAGA
>JBASOB010000363.1:0-1504 GCA_049657865.1 Mobilitalea sp. | reverse complement strand
GTGTATAATAGTTATTAATGGAGGTGTAATATGGAAACTGCAAATGTTAGAATTCATAAAATCACTTTACGTGATTTTAAAAATGTTGGTTTTGGATCAATTGACTTTGCTTGTTCGAAAAAAGATGAATCATCTGTTGATATAATGGGTTTATACGGACAAAATGGCTCTGGAAAAACAGCGCTTGTTGATGCGTTGGCTATTTTGAAATCGATTCTATCCGGCCGAAGTCTATCAGATGATTGTGTTAACTATATTTCTATGGGCAAACAGTCCTCGCATATGAGTTATATTTTTGAAATCAGATCAGAAATAGAAAAATTCAAGGTCGAGTATAGCTTTGATCTAATAAAGAAAGAGGCGAACAGCGAGTCAAATATTGAAAATCCGGAATCAACTAAATATCGTGCCGCTATTGAGAATGAGATGCTAAGCATGTCCGGGATTGTATCTGGAAATAAGTTTAAGATGCAACCCCTAATTAATTCAACTTCTCAGGATTCTCCTTTTGTGCCAAACACCAAGTACAATGAAATTATAGGATTTGATAGAGATCTCAAAAGTAAACTGATGGTTAATAAACAGTTAGCAAATGAAAAATCTCAGTCTTTTATATTTCTAAAAGATACTTTGCTTGCCATTAGAAGCAATTGTAAAAAAGCGGAATATTCATTTGTTATTAATGCGTTAGTGCAGTATGGCAATTTCTATTTATATGTTGTTGATACTAAGAGTGCAGGGCTAATTAACCTAAATGCTGCATTACCATTCTTCTTTAGGTTTGATAATGAAAAATCTTTATCAACAGGAAGCATAGCAATAAAACTCGAAGGGCCATCTGTTGTTCCAACTCGGACTTGCAATATTGTTCAAAGAGCAATATCAAATATGAATACAGTGCTTGAGCAGCTTGTTCCAGGATTGAATGTGAAGCTAGAAAATCTAGGATTTGCACTTCTTCCTGATAAAAGTGAGGGATGTACGGTCGAGCTCGTTTCTATTAGAAATGGAAATACTCTTCCGCTTAGATATGAGTCTGAAGGAATTAAAAAGATTATTTCAATCTTACAGCTGTTAATTGCTATGTATAACAACAAAGGAATGACAGTGGCAATTGACGAGCTAGACGCCGGAGTATTTGAATATTTGCTGGGAGAACTGCTTAAGGTTATTGCTGAATCCGGAAAAGGCCAACTGATTTTCACCTCCCATAATTTGCGCCCTCTTGAAACAATAGATAAGAAATTCATTTTTTTCACTACTACAAATCCCCAGAATCGTTATGTACAGCTTGAAAATGTTCAAACGAATAACAATATAAGATATTTCTACTATCGTGATCTTGTTTTGGGAGGTCAGAAAGAAGAATTATACGATCTTACAAACAACTATGAAATAGCATTGTCTTTTACAGAGGCTGGTGAGTTCGATGGCAACTAAAAGAAAGATCGTATTTATCATTGTGGAAGGAATATCGGATCAAGCAGCGCTTGCGGCAGTAATG
>JBASOB010000362.1:0-10450 GCA_049657865.1 Mobilitalea sp. | reverse complement strand
ATATACATCTTCGCTTTGAATAGCTTTAACAGCAGCTGTGAGCAATTCTTTTTCTCTTGCTGAAAGCCGCCCCATCATACCAAGATCAAGCCAGATTATCTTTCCATCCTTTACACAAATATTTCCCGGATGTGGATCAGCATGAAAAAAACCATCATCCAATATTTGCTTGGAATAACTTTCTGCAAGTTTAACAGCAATCTCATTTAAATCATAACCCAAGTCCAACAGTTCTTGTGTATTGGAAATGGGAATTCCATCAATGTACTCCATAACTAGTATATGTAAGGTTGTCAAAGCCTTTTCAACCCGTGGACAATCTATATATACTATTTCTGAATTCGTCCTTCTAAACTCTTCTAAATGTGATGCTTCTATCAGAAAATCCATTTCTTGCTGTGCCGTCAACCATAGTTCCTCTAAAATAGTCTTATAATCAAGCGGATTTCCCAAATCTGGTTTTAGTTTAAGCAACATAACAGCTTTTTTCAATATTTCCACATCATTATACATTTTCTGGCGGATTCCAGGACGTTGTACCTTAATAACTACAGAAGTTCCATTTTTTAAAACTGCATGATGTACCTGTGCGATTGACGCCGAACCTAATGGATTTTCATCAATCGAATTGAAAATTTCTCGATATGATTTAATCCCATATTCATCTTGAATAATCTTCTTCACTTGATTGTAGGACATTGGCGAAACTTCCGAGCGAAGATACGCTAATTCCTCGCAATATTCATTTGGGATTAAATCTGATCGCATAGACATTATTTGTCCCAATTTCACAAACGTAGGCCCTAACTCCTCCAGAATACTGCGAAGCTTTTGCGGAGTCATACCATGAAGAAGATTATTACTTTTTAAAACCTCTACAATCTGCAGAACCCTATTACTATGTTTTTCAATTTCTGGTTCCATAGTTATCTCCATCATAAAACCATCATAAAACCGCAATTGGGAATTTGCAAGATGGTTCTCGTTCGATTATTCTTTCACTACTATTTTATCTTTTGTTTTCAGTATCCGTTTTTACGTCTACATCTGCATCTGCGGTTTGTTCAGTTTTCTGGCTGCTTAATGCATCTAGTTTATCTTTCAATAATTGGATTTCTTCTGGTTTCATCTGGTCGAGTCGATCTGCAATTTTTTCTACTGATTCTCTTGTTTTTATTGCTGAAGTAGCATCACTTACCTTTTCTTTTAAATCTCTTTTAAGCTCTTCATTCAAAACTTTTCCCTGTTCTACGGTTATTTCTCCTTTCTCAACCAATTGATCTACTAGTTCCTTTGATTTTTCAGCAGTTAGGGCGATAGCACCTACTCCTCCCAAAAAAATGTTTTTTACTGTATTACTTAAATCTGACATAATCATTACCATCCTTTCTTTATTCCAAAATGCTTTTGCATAATTGGTACATCTTAACTCTCTTAACCATGTTTGCTTATTTAAAACTACACATTAATAGCTTGAAAACCCTTTTTTCATAGCTTAAAACAATGGCATAACTAACCACCGTCGCAGGTATTACATATCTATATCTTTATGGCTTTTCATTTTTTATTCCCCATACGTATATTATATAAATGTGCCCCTAAAATAACAATGGACACTGTTTTTTATAATGGTACTTATGCCACACAATAATGCCAGTATGCGAAATATTATTAAACTTTTCTAAAAATATTCTCAATATTGATTGAATAATTCCTCCATTCATCACGATACCATAATAGTTTTTTTACTCCTGTCTCAGTGATTTTATAATAGCGTCTTTCCCTCTTTTCAATCACAATGGTATATTCTTCGAGGAAATTATCATTATGAAGCCTTCTCAATACTGGATAACAAGAGGACTCTGATATTTCGATTATCTGTCTTATGTCTTGCGTTAGTTTATAACCATATATACCTTCCATGTTACTAGATACAGCAGACAGCACAATTGCATCTAGTAATTCTGCATTTGCTCGAAATACCATAATTCCTCCTGAATACATACAAACACTATTAATTTTCCATCATTTTTTATAGGATAAGTTCAAAATACTTTCTATAAATTCTACTAGTAACTACTTATCTGCAATATGCGCTCTTCTTAATTATGCAAATGATATTTTAAACTTGATTTCATTTCTTATAGTTTTCATATCTCGGTTTCTTATGTTCTTTACTTTCCCATAATTCACTTGCAACAGTTTCCCAATCCTTTGCATATGTATGACATTTGCCACACAGATGCTCTACTGCTTCTGGTGATTGTAAGTCTGTAGATTTTGCACCTGATTCATTGACCATTTTCTCAAGTAAATCAGGATTCTCAAGCATTGGACAAGGGCGTAAGTGATTATCGTTAAATGGTTGGTTGTCACGGTAAGCCATAAATAGTGGTTGCTTTAAAGCTTCTAACAAACTGACTTCTTTTATATTAGCGCTAGAATAGTGGATAAATACACATGGTTCTACATCTCCATTAGGATTAATGTGACAATAATTTCTTCCACCTGCAATGCATCCACCTACGTATTCACCGTCATTTTGGAAATCCATAGCATAAATCTGTTTTCCTCCTTCAAGGCCTCTTATTTCTCTTACTCGATGATACATATATTCTCTTTGTTCCTTAGTTGGAAGCAATTCAACTACTGCCTCATTTCCAACTGGCATATAGTGAAAATACCAAGTGAATAGACATCCTTTTTCAATGATTAAATCAAGAAAATCATTTGAAGTAACAGTTTCAACATTTTTACTTGTATAGCAAATAGAAGTTCCAAAAAGTTGCCCATGATTACGTAAAAGTTCCATTGCATCCATAACTTTTTCAAATACTCCGGTTCCCCTTCTCAAGTCGTTAACCTCTTCAAAGCCCTCAAGGCTTATGGAAAGTGACAAATTACCAACTTGTTCCATCTTCTTACACAATTCCTCGTCCACCAATGTACCATTTGTAAATGCATGAAATTCACATTCACTATGTTTCTCACACAAACGCATAATATCATCCTTACGTACTAAAGGCTCACCACCTGTAAACATATAAAAAAATATGCCAATTTCTTTTCCCTGCGTAATTACACGATCCATATCCTCGTAAGAAAGATTTAATTTATTACCATATTCCGCTGCCCAACATCCCGAACAATGAAGGTTACATGCACTGGTTGGGTCCATTAATATTACCCACGGTATATTGCACTGGTTAATCTCTCTCATCTTTCTGATTGTTTTTGTACCATGTAATGCTGCTTCAAATCCAAGATTAAGCGCTGTCTTTTTAATTACAGTTGGATGTAAATCATCCATCATTCGATTTATATACTGCATCCACTTACTATCCGGATTTTTAACAAGGTTTCTAGCTCCTTCATAGCTTGAATCGGAAAAAGTATTTCCCATAAACTTTTCTGTGACATCTACTAGTTCTAAAAACCCCTTTTCCCTATCCTTATTTACATGATTCAATGTTTTATCAATAGCAATCTCAAATACTTTTCTAGCTGCCTGATGTGTTAGTGTCCCCATTTTTTTCTCCTTTTCTTATGTTTATTTATAATTAATTACATGTTTATTTATTAACTCTACCATTGACGCCAAATCTTCTATCTCTTCTGCCATATTCAACTATTGCAGCATCAAAATCTTCTTTCTTAAAATCGGGAAAAAGTGTTTCTGTAAAATACAATTCTGAATACGCTAGTTGCCACAACATAAAATTACTGATACGTTGTTCTCCACTTGTTCTAATCATCAAATCAATTGGAGGGAGCTCATTGTATAAATAGCATTCGATCAAGTCTTCATCAATACTATCTATATTTATCATTCCGTTTCTAACCTCTTTGCTTATTAATTTACATACACTAACTATTTCTTCACGACCTCCGTAGTTCAAACAAAAATTCACTACTGCTTTTGTATTTTCAACTGTCAAATTTTCCATAAATCGCATAGAATGCTTAACCTTATCACTTAATAAGTTTTTACTTCCCGAAAAAATCACTTTAATATTTTCTTCATTCATTCTAATCGCAAGTTTTCGAAAGTTGTTAGAAAATATTTTCATTAAATAATCGACTTCTGCCTTGTCCCTATTAAAATTTTCAGTTGAGAATACAAATAAACTTATATACTTAATATCTAGAGATGTTGCATATTTAATAATTTCTTCCAATCTCTCAAAACCTTTTTTATGCCCAAGCTTTGTATCTAGCCCCCTTTTTTTTGCCCATCTTCTATTTCCATCGACAATAATTGCTATGTGCTCAGGCATTAATTTATCTTTATAATCCATTTCATTTCATTCCTTTCACAAAATCCAATATGATTGAGACCTTATACTTTATTATCTAAACTAACCTCCCTCCTATATTTACTCACTGAATTCGCTTTTTCCGAAATGCTCATGGATTTAGAATGTATCTGTTGCCGAGATATGTCTTCATATAATCTCTCTTCATAAAAGGTTTTAAACAAAGGTTTCTTACTGCCTTTCTTTTCCATTTTTCTTCTGCTTTCATTTATTAGTTCTTCATCAGAGGACTTTTTCATGTAGAAATTAATAATCAATTGAATAAGCGATCTCGCTACACTTCCAGCTATCCAGTAGATGCCCATGTATATAGGCAGTGAGATACACATAAATATTGAAATTAGTGGCATCATGATATTCATAGAATTCATTGTTGAATTCATCGTATCATTCTCTAATTTGGGGGTATCCTGCATAGCAATTTTTGTACTCATCCATTGTGTAAATCCAGCCAAAATCGGAATTATTAACGCTATTTTCAAATGAAATCCCGGAGTTTCCATAAGATTTAATCCCATAAAAGCATACGCTGCATTTGTGACACCTGGGACATAATTAGGTATATCACTTATTACTTTATACAAACACAGAAAAATCGGCATTTGAATAAATATCGGTCCAATTCCTTTAATCGGATTTACTCCATAATTTTTGTATATTTCTTGTATTTCCATCTGCTGTTTTAGTATAGAGTCCTGATTTGATTTTCCCTTGTATTTTTCTTGAACTTTTTGAATTTCTGGATTCATGATTTTGCTTATTTTCGAAAACTTTTGCTGCTTAATTGTCATTGGCAGGAGCATTACATTAATAGAAATGGTAAAAAGCACAATACAGATTCCAACACTTTCTATACCTATATAACTGCAACCGCAATATATCAAATTCATTATAAATCCCATCAATTTGCTAAGTGGCGACAATACTGTATTAAAAAAATCCAAATTAAATTCCCTCCTTCTCATTGTCTTAAATACTTTTAAGAAATAAATTGCATTAAAGATTCAAATTTTACGTTCATTAGGTCATAACCATGCTGATAGTGCAGAAGTAACTTATCATAGTCAGTTTCTAATCTCTTAACCGTTGGTTGGTTTGGTTGTATGACAAATATCTTTCCAGCTTCTTCAAGTGCTTGTATGTATTCTAACTTTTTTTGATACATCCCTGGTCTAGATAATATTGTATTTAAAAGTTCTGGATATCTATTATAAAAGCTCTGATATATTTTTTTCTGATAAGTTGTCAGCGTTACAGTACTACCTCTATTTCTTGTTAAAATAACTACATTTTTCTCATAGCCCTTATCCAATGCTCGCTGTATAGGAATTGAATCTGATAAACCTCCATCCAAATATAGTTGACCATCAATATCTACCATAGAAGTAAACAGTGGCATACTTGAAGATGCTTTTCCTATAGAAGATAATCTCTTTTCTTGGGACTTTTCCTGAAAATATTCAGCCTTACCGGTCAGACAATTTGTTACAACCATTTCGCCTTCTATTCCAGAATTGAAATATGTATCAAAATTAAATGGATTTTCTTTGTAAGGAAATTCAAAAAAAATTCTATCCAAATTCAATATTTTTCCAGTTTGTAATAACTGGTTTAATCCAAAGAACCGTTGTGATGCTTCTTTCTGAATCATGCTATCACGTGTATATCCTTTTTGTTTAGAGATGTAACCAAGCATGTTGCAAGCTCCTGCAGAGGCTCCAACAATATAAGGAAAATAAATATTTTTTTCGATTAGGAAATCCAAAACACCTGCTGTAAAAACGCCTCGCAAGGCTCCCCCTTCTAAAACCAATCCTATTTCTTTCATCTAGTCTCTCTTTCTGTCTTATCTTTCATTAGCATAATACGAGATAACTACTGCTCCTGCTCCTGTGTGTGCACCAATCGTCGGGCTAATTTCGGTTATCATAATATTTTCTATGTTATATTTATTCTTAACTCTATCTGCTACATATTTCGCATCACTAATACAGTCTGCATGAGAAATAAAAACTATATCCAGCTTCAATCCTTTGGTTTTTTTTACCATGTTGTTTGCCAATACGTTTAAGGCTTTTTTACGACCTCTAATATTCCCAATACTAGAAAGTTTTCCATTGTTATCTACATGAAGCAATGGTTGAATGTGTAACACTGATCCAATAGTAGCCATCGATTTTGAAAGCCTCCCTCCACGGACCAAGTGATGCAAATCATCAACTATAAACTGAAGTGCAAACTGTTGTTTATTCTCATTTACCCATGCAGCAATTTCTTTCATCTTTTTTCCCATTTTTTTCATTTCTACTGCCTTATAAACCATTAGTCCTTGGCCTGCTGTTGCACATAACGAATCAACAATAACAATATTTACATCTTGTGCTTCGTCCATTATACTTTGTGCGCAAAACAAAGCATTATCATGACTGCAACTTAGAGCTGATGAAAAGCTGATATGTAATATATCAAAACCTTTATCCGTTTGTTCTTTCATCAAATTCATAATGTAATCGGGATTGGTGGCGCTTGTCGTTGGCATTTTCCCATTCCGCATTCTTTTATAAAATTCTGTTGTTGATAATTCAGATATATCTGTTCCATACTCTGTTTCATCTATAATATAGTGCAACGGATGTAACAATATATTGTTATCCTCAAGATAGGACTTCGGTAAATCCGCAGTAGAATCTGTCGATATTATAAAATCTCTCATTCGATAATCTCCTTAATTTTATCTACAATTGAACCATAACTAATTGATTTAAACTTTGGGAATGAATGCAATATTCTTAATTCACTATTTTTAAAATATTTTTTAATATTGCTTACATTTAATGTTATTCCTTCATTTTTAAATTCTTTCAGGTTTTTTGGGATATCTCTCCCTCTGTCCACTATGGATGAAATAGTAGTATTTACACGTGAATTTACTATAGTTTGAATATTTCTCAATTTAATATTTAAATTATTCATTTTAATTGTTGTAAAAATAGTGTCACTTACTATAATGACGAATAATAGAATTGAACTAATCCAAATACCTTTAAAACTCATTTTTTCTGTCATTATTAATACATATGGTTGAATGACTTTTAATAAAGCAACATTAGCAATACCAAAAATAATACATCCATATAAGCATATTCGACCATCTAAATTTAGAGGATAATGACTATAATCCCACCATCTGGCCTGAAATAATTTTTCCATGATATATGAAGTTATGTATTCCACAACTCCCGATGTAATCATTGCGATTACAAATATAAGGATAAGACTCTCTATATTTTTTAGTAAAATCAGGTTAACCACCGCTCCTACTCCATAAATAGGACAATATGGACCTACAAGATAACCTCTGTTAATCATTTTATGATATTTAGGTATTGAGCAGATTGTAGACTCATATAACCAGCCTATTGTGCTATACAACATGAACCATAAAAAATAATTGGCTAATTGCATGATTTATTCCCTTTCTTAAATAAAGTAGTTATTGATTTGCCTTGCATAAGGCTACTTTTTTTAACTTGATATCATATAAATTGAAAATTAAGTTTAAATAAAAAGTTTCATAAACTGAACATGCTTTATCAATGATACATACAATTACGCTTTCCAAATAACGTGGTGGAATAAGGGTCAGCGGAAACATATGTTTTAAGATAATATCTTTTTCTATGTTACTAAGTCTCAGGTCCCTATTGGCATTTTGCAATGCAATATAAGGATGTCGAATTCCATGCAAAGGGTGTTTTATGTCCTTTTTATGCCAATCATATAAAAAATAATCATGAAGCAAAGCTCCACGAATTAATTTTCTTTCATCTACTGGGAGTTTAAATATAAGAGCAATACTATGGCTATAATATGCAACAGCTATACTGTGCATAAATACCGAAGTATTCCCATGTTGAATATATTCCTCTGATTCTATAATTTTTGAATTCATACAAATTTCTTTTAGCACTTCATAAAACAGCACATCTTTTTCATTTCCATTTACCGACATTTTCAGACCTCCTTTCATTTATGTAACACGTGTTGATTTATATACACGAATGTATTATAATAAATAAGCAATGACTTAACAATGGTCAAAAATAAGACGCGTGTTACTTAATACTCATATTTTAATTATTTGTTACTTTAGGAGGTTGTTATGGAAGAATATTCAGAAAAAAAAGACCGTAGAATCGGAAAAACGCAAGCAAGCATTCGAAATGCATTAATCACTCTAATAATTGAAAAAGAGATTTCACAAATTACTGTAAAAGAATTAGCTGAAAGAGCAAATATAAACCGTAAAACATTTTATATGCATTATTCCAGCATTGAAGATATTCTTGATAAAATTGAAAATGAAATTATTGAAAAGCTTCTATTTGTTTTAGAAAGATATGATTTTTTTGATTCACAATTTGACGTTTATGCACTTTTCCGCAGTCTAAATGATGTAATCAATGATGATTTTGAATTGTATCAGCGCTTGGTCTTTGCCAATTCTTATACTTTTCTAATAATAAAAGTTAAGAAAGTATTAAAAGACACTATTTTAGAAAAATATAATGACAAACTTAATATGAGTAAAGATTTATATAATCTATATGCCGAATATACTGCTTCAGGTGTCATGTCTTTATATATTGAATGGTTTAAGACAAATTCAAAACTCTCATTAGAAGATCTAGCAAAAGTAGTAGGTAACATTTCATTTAATGGTGTTCGATCAATCCTTATTAAGTAGGTGCACTAATTTTGGCACTTTCAATTTCTAAATAGCGCAGATTACTTTTCTTCATTCATAGGCGGTGCTTCACAACACATTGTCACTGATTTCATATTATAATGAAATCCAAATAAAAAATGGTTCCACTGATCAAATGATGTTCACAAAACACACATTCGATACATGTAGAAACCCTTAAGTATGAAATACTATTCTAATTTTATAAGGAGGGCGATTCAAATATCCGATTCAATTATAACAAAACTAGCACTGGCAAATGCGCTCAAACATATTATGAGAAAAAAAGTATTCACCAAGATATCTGTTGGAGATATAGTAGCAGAATGTGGTCTGAGTAGACAAGCCTTCTATTATCACTTTAAAGATAAATATGATCTTTTGAACTGGATTTATTATACCGAAACCGTATCCTTTATGTTTAAATATGACACTATCGATAATTGGGCGGATGGTCTAAAAAATTTATGTTGCTATATGAAAAAGAACCATGTTTTTTATATCAATGCATTGAATACAACTGGTCAGGATTCATTTCCAATGTATTTGCATAAATATATATATAACTTTTCTATTAAAGTAGTAGAAAATATATTCACCGAGAACTTTAATAGAGATAATTGGGATTATACGATTGATTTTTTTTCTACAGCTTTTGTCAGTCATATAGTAAAATGGGCAAATAATGGGATGAAAGAGAATCCTGAAGAATATATTGTCCAGATGAGAGCAATTTTTGACGGAAGTCGTTTTCACGAATTAAATAACGAGTCACCCTCTAATAGTGTTGATTTCAAATCTATATGTTAAATTTTGTAACCCGAAATAATAAAAACTTATAGTTTATTTAAAAATGTAATTTACCATTATCATAAAGATGCTTTAATACCACAACTCCGACAGGTAGTGCAATCATCCCTGAAAAGCCAAAAATCTTTGCTCCAATAAACATACTTATTAACATAATAAGAGGATGCAACCCAATCTGCGCTCCTACTATTTTGGGTTCTAAAATATTTCTAACAATAGTTATAATTAGATACAACACTAAAAGCCCTAACGCTAAAGAAGAATTTCCATTTATAAATGAAATAATTATCCAAGGTATTACAACTCCACCCGTTCCAATTAATGGTAAGATATCAAGAATTGCTATTAATGCCGCTAATAAAATTGAACCTTTAACCTTTAATAACAATAAACCAAGAGAAAGTTCTAAAAAGGTAACACACATTAATATAAAATATCCTTTTACATATTTGGGACCTATATTTACAGCAAATGCTTTTGCCTCAATGACAATTACATTTATTTTATTCGGAAATTTCATTTTTATATAACTTTCGATTTTATCAGAATCTATAGCAAAAAAAAGAGAGGATATAAT
>JBASOB010000361.1:0-3522 GCA_049657865.1 Mobilitalea sp. | reverse complement strand
AAGGGAGAATATATTAGGTATTGTAAGAATGAATTCTTATATTAAGAATATGCACGCGTTTTTTGTTGATTTTGATAGAAAAATCTTGCAATTTGATATTATTGTTTCCTTTACAGCAAAAGATATTAAAGGGTTAAAAGAAGAACTGATGTCAGAGATAGAAGAGAAGTATCCATTCTACCAAGTATATATTAATGTAGATTACAGATATTCATAATAATATACTTTAAAATGATTTGAAATAGATAGAAGCCCAAGAAATTATTTTCTTGGACTTCTATTTTAAAATTTAATTCGATATGAAATTCTGATATGAAAGTCTATATTAAAAGTCAATATTGAAATTCTAATATCAAATTCTATTTCAAAGAATAGTATCTTAAATCATGGAATGGTAGCAACCTATGCTTCAAATACATATGCTTGCCCAAAACCATCAGCAACCGCATGAAGGATTTTACCGGCTTTGGCTGCATCACCTATGGTATGTACGTTAGTAAAAGTAGATTCATAAGTATCAGTAATTTCTTTGTTTGGAGAAAATCCTAATGCCAAGACAATATAATCAACTGACTTTTCTATTGAGGTATTCGAAGTTGTTTCTGTTAAACGAATACCTGTTTCTGTAATTTCTTCAAGGCGGTGATTCACTAATATTTCAGGAGCATATGTTTGAAAGCGTCCCATTAAATCCATTAGAACTGGAGGATAGATGCCAGTACCAAGTTGTGGCTGCATTTCAACAAGAGTAACGTTGCATCCTGCTTCCGCTAAGTATTCTGCTGTTTCACAGCCGGTCATACCAGAGCCTATAACTGCAACACGACCCTTAACTTTTGCTTCACCGGTTAATATGTCTTCGGCTTTTAGGACATTTGATTTCGTGATGCCGGGAAGATTACGAGGAATAATTGGGGAAGCACCGAATGCTAGAAATACTCCAACCGGATTTAAAGTTTTGATTTCTTCAATTGCATTTTCTACACCACAACGTATTTCAACATTTTTTTGATGTAATTGAGCAATCATACTATCGGTGAAACGTGTAATTTTTTCTTTCAAAAGAGGCTTATCAGCTATATTTAATGTACCGCCAAGCTGTTCTTTTTGCTCTAGAAGAACGACTTTAAAGTCACGTTCGGCAAGTACACGAGCTGCTTCCATGCCGCTTGGTCCACCGCCAACGACAGCAACCACTTGTTGGTTTCCGTTTTTGTTATAGGTATCAAATTCACGTTCTCGACCAAGGCGAGCGTTTACGGTACAGGCGATGTGTTTGCCTTGACCGAGACCTTCAAAGCAGTAGAGACAGCCGATACATTTTCTGATTTCTTCCTCTTGACTTGAGAGGGCTTTATTCACCCAGTCTGGATCGGCAAGCAAAGCACGTCCGAGCCCAATGAAATCACAGACATTTTCTTCGAGGAGGGATTCTGCGAAAGCCGGTTCTTTGATATTGTTTACTGCAATCACGGGGATAGATACTTGTTCTTTCACGGCTTTGGCATATTTTTTCTTCCAACCCTGAGCATAGGAGCCGGGTTCAACGATTGTATTCATACTTTCGTAGATTCCTGTGCTGATATCGATTGCATCAATACCATATGCTTCTAGGACAGAGGCAATCTTAAGAGTGTCCTCAAGACCTAGTCCATTTTCAACGAACTCATCAGCACTTAGACGAACACAGATTGGGAAGTTAGGTCCGCAGACACTACGAATACCTGCTATGATTTCGTGAAGGAAACGTAGTCGATTTTCTTCGCTTCCACCATATTGATCTGTTCTTTGATTGGTGTAAGGAGAAAGAAATTCATTTAAAAGATATCCATGGGCAGCATGTAATTCAATACCATCCGCACCAGCCATTTGAGAAAATATTGCTCCTCGGACAAAAGCATCACGTAAGTTTTCACATTCCTTCGTAGTTAATTCACGAGGCATTTCTTGCATCATTTTACACATAATGGGGCTGGGTGCTACAATCTGGCGTCCGTCAAGAAGGGCACTTGAAGTTTGACGTCCAGGATGATGGAGCTGGAAAAATATCTTCGTTCCGTATTTGTGCACGGTATCCACAAGACGTTGTAACTGAGGAATGTTTTTAGCCTGAGTTACAGACAGCTGATGGCTGGTGCCGACACCGGTTACGTCATCAATTCGTGTAACTTCTGTAATAATTAAGCCACAACCGCCTTTTGCTCTTTCTTCATAATAACGGATAATATCATCATTTGCTTCACCGCTTGATGATGCTAAGGAAACGCCCATAGCCGTCATAACTACACGGTTTTTCAATTTTAAACGGCCAATATAGCCTTGTTCAAATAATTTCTTATACATAGAAAATCCTCCTTTAGAATAGGTTGCTGTGTTATCATAAGTTTGTTATAATAATAACACAATCAATAGTGCAAAACTACGGATGCAGTGCCCAAGATTCATTTTTGAATTTAGGCATCGTGCCTAAATTCAAAAGAAAAGGAGTCTTTTCTATGACCTTTGAAGAATTACTTCAGGATATTGAAGTAAAATATGCAATACATCGTATTACATCAGGAGATAGTACCGTCATTCAGGACATTCGCTTAATAAGTTCGGAGACAACAATATGGGCACCGGAGGTTCTTTATATTGGAGATTTTCATTTGATAGAAGAAGCCCCGTCCTGGCCAAATCAAATGCTATTAATGGAAGAAACTTGTTCCAAAGAATTGTTGGAATTTTCGAAGCCTCTGAATATAGCTGTTTTCCCAGCCAAACATTTAAACACATTATTTAATGAAGTGAATGACTTTTTCTTAAGCGAACTGAAGAATATTAATTATTTCAATCAATTGATTAGCCTGTCGCTCAAAGGAAAAAGCAAGGATCAAATTATTGATGTAGCATCGACCATCATCCGAAACCCTTTAGTCGTGGTAGATACCACCTATAGAGTACTGGCGTATTCCACAACCTATCCGGTTAAGGATATACTGTGGCAAGAAAACATTGAACGTGGGCATTGCACTTACGAATTTTTAGCAATGGCAACGGAATTAGCACCTAAACAGGCTTCGCCGGATAATTCTGAGGCTTATTCTATTTTTTGCCCGATGTCGCCTACCAGTAAATTTGGAAGTAAAATTTATTGGAACAATACAGTAATTGGCTATATATTTCTGTTTGAAGAATATTCGCCGATGACCACGCATAATAAAGATTTCCTGCCATTAATCAGCTATATTATGAGCGATCTTTTGAGCAAGTCGCCTGACTTTGCGAGTATCTACAGTCCATTGTCTGAAAAAATTCTAAATCATCTTCTGATGGAGGACAAAGATACTTATGTAGATACACTGCTTAACTATACAAAAATTCAATTTCCAGCAATGATGTATTGTCTTGTTTTGGAACTGAGAGATCAAAGTTATCAGGCACCAATGACAGATCCGCTCAAAGAGCAATTGAAGTATTTTTTCCCGAAGGCTTGTATCACAGTTTACCTGGAAAATATGGTATGCCTTCTAAGTATTGAGG
>JBASOB010000360.1:0-2410 GCA_049657865.1 Mobilitalea sp. | reverse complement strand
CCTCCAAACACTTCTATATACCGTTCATAATATAAGGGAAAGAGAGATACAATTAATTCTCTTAAGGATTTCTTGCCGCCTATCCAACTCACAAAACTATTAATACTTCATCACCTCTCTCTTACCTCTTTATCAAGGTCTAATCTTAATTGTCCGTTTGTATCTGGAAAATGCTCTAAAGCTTTGACTAGCCCTCTCTTTGCTTTTGCAATTTCTCTAATTCGACTTGTCATCTGCCCTATACTAGCAAGCAATTCCTTTCTATCAGCAGCATAATAATATCCGTTGTCGCCACTACATATGGGATTGCCATCATTTCTTAATTGATTGACTAATTTTCTGACAGTTCTTGAACTGATACAGAATCTGCTTTGCAGAAATGCACTGGGGACTGCTTTTTCTTTTCCTGTATGGCATTTCTTTATATAAATTAAAAAATCATGTTCCACCTCCTCGCCTCCTTTTCGCATGCCATGTACCATAACATTGTGGATATGATTGGTTTTGGACAACAAAAAAGGCCGATTGCTATGCTGTAAATTACAGCTAACAATCGGCCTTATCTGTTTTTAGATATTAAAAAAACACGGATATCTTCCGTGCTACCCTAGAATATTAAGTTATGGGATATATCAATAAGAAAATTTACTACTCCATTGATATTCCCATACTATCTAGTTTTTTACTGAATTCATAGTGAAACTGTTCCCCGTTTGATTTTATAAAACCATTTTTACAAGGCGCTAACCCTCTATTATCAATGTCTGCTTTTGCATATAAGGTATAATCAAAGTTATCTCCAAGTATGGTATCAGGTTCTACAATACCATTCTTTCTCGCAAGTAATCTCCCATAGCTTTCAAGTTTGTCCTCCTTTGGAGCAAAATCATAACAGTTTAGATTCTGTGAAATATCAAGGGCAAAGTCAAGTCTAGTACAACCTTCAAGCTCCATCGCTGACTCTAAATGTTCTATAAAGAAAGCTCTGCCTTGTCCTTGTTCATCGCAGGCATATCCAAAGTTATTACCATCAGATATTAATTCTTCTATGGAGTCATATTGTTCTGCCAGCTCTTTAATATTAGGGAATACACACTTTGCATCTAATAAAGCACATCTACTCCACTTATTTGTACCAAGTGCATCTAAGGCTATTGCCATTTCATCAGGTTCTAAACTAGAAAATTCATAGTCAGGCAAGTTTATCCATACACCTTCAGGATAATCCTTACTTCCCACTTTAATTTTTATAGTCCAATCATCCCCTGTCATCTCATCTAAATTTGTGCCATCATAGATTTGTTTGAGACTATTTCTTTGATATACATATCCGTTGTCCGTAAATATCCCATTGAAATCTTCATGGTATTCACTACCAAGCTGCTTGGTTTTAATAAAGGGAAGTATATCATCAGATGCACATTCCTTATGTCTTGCTATATATTCTCCAAGAGATTCATTATCAGTAGCTTTGTAATGAAAATCAAAATTACTTAGTTGCTCTGTTAGATTAATCAAATCTGATACATTATTGACTTCCACAATCTGAACAGCACCCTCTAGAATATATTTTTCTTTGACTGACATTTCAGCAAATCTCTTTTCTAGATATTCATTTTCTTTCTCTGTTCCTTCAATATCTTTCCATAGATATTCTAAGTTTTTCATAAACTCATTCCTCCCATACCTTGTGATTGCTCTTCTGAAGGCTCATCTGACTCTTTAATCTCTTCTTCCTGCGGACGAGATAACACTTTAAAATTATCTTCTCCGGGAATAAGACCAAGACCTCTTCCATTATCCCATTTCATGTGTATGGTTCCTATATCATCTACGAGAATTACTGTTCCTTTAGTCCCTTTCTCAACCCCCTGCTGATCATCCATGGTTGAAAGTAATTCTATTCTTGTTCCTGCAGGGTACATCTTTTTAATTTTTTCTACTTGATTTCTATTATTCAAATTTTATCCCTCCCATTATTTGATTTTGATTTATTCCCATTTCTTCAGCTGTTTTAATACACCAGCTTTTACTGCTATTCCAGAAACTAATGTAGAGATCTCCCATATCTGTGCTTATTTCTCTTTGTTCAAAACCTTCTCCCCAGCCGTCTGAAGCTTGGCCAGTTATTTCATCCTTGATCTTTTCAAGCTCTGAAGATGTTAAATCATCATTTAAGGTAAGTACAGCCACCCCCATTATTTCTTCTCCTACTTTTTCTACAGTAAATACATATTTTGAAACCTTAGCATTAACGCTATCATTGGCATCATAATATTTCATCAGTCCTCTTTGCTCTTCTCCCGGAAGATTGCTTACTTCAATAGCTTGTAAAATTTCATCCATATTGTATATTAACTCACTGCTTTCTAATTCTATAGGCTCATTTGATATTTCACGATATCCATGC
>JBASOB010000359.1:0-2604 GCA_049657865.1 Mobilitalea sp. | reverse complement strand
AAAGGACAGATAAAAGGTATTGTTGCCTTGGCAAATTGCTCTACTTTAAGAAACGGACCTCAGGACTGGAATACAGTAAATATCACAAAGGAACTTATTAAAAGAGATATACTTGTAGTTGCAGGAGGTTGTGGAAATCACGGCTTGGAAGTCGCCGGCATGTGCAATCTTGATGCTGTTGAAATGGCTGGAGAAGGGCTTAAAGGAGTTTGTAAAGCGCTGGGAATACCACCTGTTTTAAGTTTTGGTACTTGCACAGACACAGGAAGAATATCAATGCTTGTTACTGCTTTGGCAGACCATCTTGATGCGGACATTTCGGATCTTCCTATAGCTGTAACTGCACCGGAATGGATGGAGCAAAAAGCTACAATTGATGGATTGTTTGCCGTAGCTTATGGAGCATATACACATTTATCTCCTACACCTTTTATAACAGGTGCTCCAAGACTGGTTAAGCTTCTTACAGAAGATGTGGAAAGTTTGACCGGAGGCAAAGTAGCATTAGGCGATGATCCGGTTCAAGCAGCTAAAGACATAGAAGCACATATAAATAAAAAAAGACAAAAAATGGGAATTTAATAGCAGAGTGGAATCTGTTCGAGAAGCAGAAACAACTGAAACTAACGGGAAACAGCCCCTTTTCTAGGGGCTTAAACTACTCAAGCAAGAATTCTATGATGTTCTGAACCTTGATGCCAGAATAATCGTTAAAAACTGTTTGGTCCATAGTGAGAATATATTTTGGATAATTGTCACTGATAGATTGAAGAGGACGTAGTTGTCGCTCTCGTGTTTTTTCATCAAGGATAGTGGCTGAAATTTGATAATATTTTTTTTCATCGGCTTTAGTAGCGACAAAATCGACCTCTAGAGAACCGATTTTCCCAATTGTAACTTCATAGTCACGCCTAATGAGTTCTAAATAGACAATATTCTCAAGGATATGGCCATAATCTGTATCGCGAAGACCAGTTAGTTGATTCCTGATACCCATATCGACAATGTAATATTTCTCAAGGGTTTTCAGAAACATTTTACCTTTCAAATCATAGCGGTTTGCCTTGTATATAATAAAAGCACTTTCTAACATTTTAAGATAATTGTCTATTGTATCACTGGTTGTTTTTCTGCCACTGCTAGTGAGATAGTCACTAATTTTCTTTGTGGAGACTATACTACCGATATTGGAAGCGATAAATTTCAAGATGCTTTCTAAAAGGGCTCCATCTCTTATTTCATTTTGCTCGATGACATCTTTCATAAGAACGGTATTATAAATACCTTCAAGAAAAGGTCCTATGGTATCAGGATAATTCATAAGCTCTACCACAGTGGGCAGTCCGCCAAATTTTAGGTATTGATTGAACTTCTCTTGGAGATTGCCTTCTATGTCTGTTTCCGTGAAGTCCAGATATTCTTTGAAAGATAATGGCTGCATTTTGATTTCTACATATCGACCTGAAAGCAATGTAGAGAGCTCAGAAGATAATAAATAAGCGTTTGATCCAGTGATGTAAATATCTACATTAGCATCAACAAGAAAAGAGTTTACTACTTTTTCCCAAGATTCAATCATTTGGACTTCATCCAACAAAATGTAGTGCTTAACTTTTTTGTTGACTAGTTTATTTTGAATGTGAGCATGCATTTCTTTATAACTAGTAATATTATCGAACTCAAAGGATTCAAAATTCATGCGGATGATGTGATCTGTCTCTGCACCTGATTCGATTAAATAGTTTTCAAATAACGATAGAAGCGTAGATTTTCCACATCGTCTTATACCTGTAATAACTTTAATTAACGGTTTATCTTTAAATTGGATAAGTTTTGAAAGATATAAATCCCTATTTTTCATGATATCACCTCTTATTAAAGTATAACCATAAAAAATTATATTATCAATAATTATTTCGAGTATAACCGAAAAAATAAAAAAAATAATATTGAAATTGAATATAAACCAAACTCAAAATAATTTTTTGGAGCTAGTATGCAGGTTGCATCGTCTCTTTTTTATCTACATCAGCATTGGGGGGTACCATCCTATTCAAGTTCTTTAAAATTATTTAAAAAATATATCTTGCAAAATTTTTCTAATTAATCTATCCTTTATTTTAAGGATATCCTTTATAACTTAAAGTTTTGTTTTAATTACAATAAAATTCCTGTTTGTGACTGTTATTATTATGATTACCCATCTAAAAAAACTCTCGAAAAAACTGGATTTATAAGTAAACACAGAATGGTAAGGCTTGAATTTAAATAGGGTATCTACCAAAATACATATCAGAAAAAATTGCGTTTGGCTGGTTAGTGGGGATATGAAGAGCTGATGGAGGAAAAATGAAAAAAGTAAAAATAACTGTACTAAAAAAGGAATACTACGGGAATTATGCTGAAAAATACTTAACTGACGGAAAAGAAGTTGGTCCTTGCCCGTTGCTCAACGAAGGGCAAGTATTTATTTATGAGGGTGGAGCTGTAATGCCCAATGAATTTTGCCCGTGGGCATGGATTGATATTTACAGAGGAGTAAATGCACTTTCAGCAGGTGCAACCTATGCTCCATGGAATAATCAGGATGGAGTACAGATACTT